>JAIXZU010000162.1 GCA_027489415.1 Alphaproteobacteria bacterium | reverse complement strand
GTCTAGTGTTTGGGGTGCAATTTGGGCAATGCCGGACGTTGGAGACTTGCGGAGGGAGAAAAGATGCGGTAGGGAGGGCTTGGTCGGGGCGTAGCGCAGCCTGGTTAGCGTGCTTCGTTCGGAACGAAGAGGTCGGAGGTTCAAATCCTCTCGCCCCGACCAGATTTATTTACCTTAATTGTTGGCACGGACTCAAACGCTCCCTGAGCGATTTTTGGCGCGGCTTAGGTACTGGCTTGTACATTGCGCCACGCCAAAAACCACTCAGGAACCGTTTATAGTCTCGTGCTGGCGGATCACTGACAAACGGCGCTTTGCGCCGGAATTTTTGGGCATTTTCAAAACTTCTAATGTGTAGTGACGTGAGGTAGAGAAAGGCTTGGTGGGCGCGGGTTTGGCGCGATTGAATGGGATTATTATAGCAGAATTTGGGGGGAAAGTCAAGTTTTTCGTGGTCTTGTTTTTGGTTTAAGTTATTGATATATTTGCATATATTTGATTGAAAGTGAATGGAGGATTTTGGGAGGTGGTTGGTGGGAAATGGCTGTGGCGGTGCGGCAGGGTTACCGGATGGAACTTAAAGAGGCCCAGTTTGATGCGGTGCCGGTGGGGGGGCGTGTGGCTATTCCCGTGCATGAAGGTGCGTTGGGGATGGAGTGGGTTGACCTTGATGCGGTGCGGGGGATTACGTTTTAGTTATTGGTAGGCGCGGAGGAAGAAGGTGACGGCTTTTTGGACGTAGGCGGTGATTTGGGCGCTGGTGGGGCGCGGGCCGATGTTCATGTTGCAGCGTTTGCAGTGTTCCGAGCCGACGACGAGGGCGCTGAACATTTCGGCGGCGAGGATGGGGTCGTCAATTGCCAGTTTCTCGCTGTGTTTGAGCGAGGTCATCATTTCCTGCATCAGGATGCGCACGCGTTGCGGGCCGGAGGAGTAAAACTGCGCGGTGAGTTGCGGGTTATGGGCGGATTCGGTGGTGATGACGCGGTTGAGGTCCACGGCGTCCTCCGAGGTTATCAGGCTGATGAGGCCCGAGGCGACACGGGTGAGGGCTTCTGCGGGTGTGTCCGCCGGGGCGATGTCGAAAATTTCTTCCGGCAGGTAGTGCTGGCATTTTTCGTTCACGATAGCGGTGAAGAGGATGTTTTTGTCCGCGTAGCGGCGGTAGAGGGTGAGTTTGGAGACGCCGGCTTCGCGGGCGATTTGCTCCATGGTGGTGGCTTGCACGCCGTTTTCCATAAAGAGGCGCGAGGCGGCTTTGAGGATTTGGGAGTCCTTGCGAGGGTCCGCGGGCCGGCCGCGCGGCGCGGGCCCGTTGGGGCCGCTGGCAGCGGGGGAGGCGGGGTGGCCGAACATGGGTGCGACGGGTGCCTTGTTTAACATCTGTTTCAGTTGCGACATGCTTAGCAAGGAATTGCGCGCGTATCAAGCCTTGCGCGTCCTTGGTATGATATTTCAGTGGGTTGTATGCCTGAAAATCGGGCGAATGTGATATATAATGGACTTGACTGTTTACAAAATGTTCCCCATACCTTAAAGGAGACGAAGCGGTTAGTGAACACTGCCGTTTATATATAACCGAGTATGGGGGCGTGCGCCATGAAAAAAATGATCATTGCCGGAGTAGTGATTCTGGCGGCGCTGGTGGGTTACCACTTCTTTAACGTGAAGATGAAGAGCCAGCAGCATGGCGGGCCGGGCGGGCCTTCCCCCGTGAGTGTGGCGGTGGCTGAAAAGCGGAGTGTGGTGCAGATGCAGGCGTTTTCCGGACGGTTGAAGGCGGTGAATGACGCCGAAATACGGCCGCAGGTGAGTGGCACGATTGAGAAGATTTTGTTTAAAGAAGGCGACATGGTGAAAGCGGGGGCGCCGCTGTTTGCGCTGGACAGCCGCACCTACCGCGCCGCCGTGATGGAAGCTGAGGCGAGTTATACCGAGGCCAAGATGGCGCTGGAGCGCGGTAAAGTGCTGTTTGCCGAGCAGGCGATTTCCCAGCGTGACATGGAAACCCGTGCGGCGGCCTACCAGCGGGCGCAGGCCGGTTTGACGCAGGCGAAAGTGAACCTTGATTATGCGACGATTAAGTCGCCCATTGATGGTAAAGTCGGGCGTGCCGACGTGACGGTGGGTAACGTGGTGGCGCCGGGTATGGCGGCCGCCCTGACCACGGTGCAGAGCATTTCCCCCATTTATGTGGACTTTGATGTGGATGAGCAGACTTACCTTGCCTTCCTGAAGATGAAGCGTGAGCAGGCTGATGTTTCCGCCACCGTGGACGTGGGTTTGGCTGACAACGGCACCGATTACCCGCTGCGCGGCACCCTTGAGAGCACCGACAACCGCCTTGACCCCGCCACCGGCAGCCTGCGCGCCCGCGCGGTGCTGGAGAACGCTGACGGCAGTCTGATTCCCGGCCTGTTTGCCCGTGTGCGCGTGAGTGCGCCCGCCGCCACCGAGGCGGTGCTGGTGAACGATGCGGCGATTGGCACCGACCAGAGCAAGCGTTTCGTGTACGTGGTGGGAGCTGACAATAAAGCGACCTACCGTGAAGTGAAAGCAGGGGCCATGGCCGACGGGCTGCGGGTGATCCAGACCGGACTGAACGGCGGTGAGCGCGTGATTGTGAACGGCCTGATGCGCGTGATGCCCGGGGCGGAAGTGATTCCCGAGATGGTGGACATGCGGACTTTGACCTCCGGCACGCAGCCCGCGCCTGCGGCACAGGCTGCGCAGGTTTCCGAGACCGCACCGGCCCAGTAAATTCCAACTTATAAGTAGGCACCTGCCATGAACTTCTCCCGCTTTTTCATTGACCGGCCGATTTTTGCGGCGGTGCTGTCTGTCGTCATCCTGCTTGCGGGCTTCGTGAGCATGTTCGCGCTGCCGATTTCGGAATACCCGGATGTGGTGCCGCCGAGTGTTGTGGTGCGTGCGCAGTTCCCCGGTGCTACACCGAAAGTGGTGGCGGAAACCGTGGCGACGCCGCTGGAGGAACAGCTGAACGGGGTTGAGGGGATGCTGTATATGTCCTCCCAGGCCAGTGTGGAGGGGACGCTGGAGATTACCGTGACCTTCAAGCTGGGCACCGACCCTGACCAAGCGCAACAGCTGGTGCAGAACCGTGTGAACCAGGCTTCCCCGCGCTTGCCGGAGATTGTGCGGCAGATTGGGGTGAGCACTGCGAAGAGTTCCCCCAACCTGACGATGGTGGTGAACCTGGTTTCCCCCGACGGGCGTTACGACCTGACCTACCTGCGCAACTACGCGACCCTGAACGTGAAAAACCAGCTGGAGCGCCTGAACGGCATTGGGCAGGTGCAGGGCTTCGGGGGCGGGGATTATGCGATGCGTATCTGGCTGGACCCGAACAAGCTTTCCGCCCGCAACCTGACCGCCAGTGACGTGGTGGCGGCGGTGCGCGAGCAGAATACGCAGGCCGCGGTGGGGATTATCGGGAGCCAGCCGATGCCGGACGCCCTTGCCTTTGAACTGCCGGTGACGACGCAGGGCCGTTTGCAGACTGTGGAGGAATTCGAGAACATTATTGTGGCGACGGGCGAGAGTGGGGGGACCATCCGGCTGGGAGACGTGGCGCGGATTGAGCTTGGGCCTAATAGCTACACCCTTGAGAGCATGGTGAACAACAAGGACAGTTCCGCGCTGGCGATTTTCCAGGCGCCGGGTTCGAACGCGTTGCAGCTTTCCGCCGACGTGCGGGCGAAGATGGATGAGCTGAAGGCGAACTTCCCCGAAGGTGTTGATTACAGCATTATTTACGACCCGACCCAGTTTGTGAGCACGAGTATTGAGAAGGTGATCCATACCCTGCTGGAAGCGGTGGTGCTGGTGGTGCTGGTGGTGATTCTGTTCCTGCAGACGTGGCGCGCGTCGATCATTCCGTTGCTGGCGGTGCCGGTGAGTATTGTGGGCACCTTTGCCGGGCTTTACCTGCTGGGGTATTCGATTAACAACCTGACGCTGTTTGGTTTGGTGCTGGCGATCGGGATCGTGGTGGATGATGCGATTGTGGTGGTGGAGAACGTGGAGCGGAATATCCATGACGGCTTAAGCCCCCGTGACGCGACGATTCAGGCCATGCGCGAGGTGAGCGGGCCGATTGTGGCGATTGCGCTGACGCTGTGTGCGGTGTTCGTACCGCTGGCGTTCATTAGCGGTTTGACCGGTTTGTTCTTCAAGCAGTTTGCGGTGACGATTGCGATTTCAACGGTGATTTCGGCGTTTAACTCCCTTACCCTTTCCCCCGCCTTGAGTGCGTTGCTGTTGCAAGACCCGAAGGCGAAGAAGGACGCGCTGACGCGCGGGATGGACAAGGTGTTCGGGCGGTTCTTTGCGTGGTTCAACGGGTTCTTCGGGCGGAGCAGCGAGAAGTATGAGCGCGGGCTGACGAAGTTCATTAAACGCCGGAGTATTGGCCTTGGGGTTTATGGTTTGATTGTGGCGCTGGCGGCGGTTGGCTTTGCGATTCTGCCCACCGGTTACGTGCCGACGCAAGACAAGCAGTACCTTGTGGGCTTTGCCCAACTGCCGCCGGGCGCGAGCCTTGACCGGACGCGGGAAGTTATTAAACAAATGACCGATATTGTGCGCACTCAACCCGGTGTGCAGGATGCGATTGCCTTCCCCGGACTTTCCATTTCCTTTGCCAACAGCAGCAATGCGGGGGTTGTCTTCCTGGGCCTTGCGCCGTTTGAAGACCGCCCGGGATGGGATACGTATGGGCCGGCGATTGCGGGGCAGCTGTTCCCGAAACTGGCGGCGATTCAGGATGCGTTTGTGGCGGTCTTCCCGCCGCCGCCGGTGAACGGTTTGGGGACGATTGGCGGCTTTAAATTGCAGATTCAGGACCGTGCCGACCTTGGTGACGACGCCCTGTACCAAGCGACGCAGGCGGTGATGAACAAAGCCCGCCAGAGCCCGCTGCTGGCCGGTGTGTTCAGCAGCTATGAAATTAACGTGCCGCAGCTGATGGCCGACCTTGACCGCACCAAGGCCAAGCAGCTGGGTGTGCGGATTTCGGATGTGTATGACGCGATGCAGATTTATCTGGGTTCGTTGTACATCAATGACTTCAACAAATTCGGGCGGACGTGGCAGGTGATTGCCCAAGCTGATGCGCCGCACCGCAATGCGCCGGAGGATATTCTGAACCTGAAGGTACGCAGTGCGACAGGGGCGATGATTCCGCTGGGGAGCCTGATGACCGTGGAAGCCAGCAACGGCCCTGACCGCGCGATGCGCTACAACCTGTACCGTACCGCCGACCTGAATGCCGGTGCGGCGCCGGGGGTTTCCAGCGGTGACGCTGAGGCGGAGATGGTGCGGATTCTGAACGAAACCCTGCCCAAAGGCATGGGCTTTGAGTGGACCGATTTGACGTACCAGCAGATTCTGGCAGGGAACACGGCGATGTTCATCTTCCCGCTGTGCGTGCTGCTGGTGTTCATGGTGCTGGCGGCGCAGTACGAGAGCATGGTGCTGCCGCTGGTGGTGATTCTGATCGTGCCGGTGGTGTTGTTCTCGGCGCTCTTCGGGCTGTGGGTGGTGGCGAGTGACATCAACATTTTCACCCAGATAGGCCTTGTGGTGCTGGTGGGGCTGGCGTGTAAGAATGCCATTTTAATTGTGGAATTTGCGCGCGAGCTGGAAATGCAGGGCATGAAGGTGTTTGACGCCGCGATGACCGCGAGCCGGTTGCGGTTGCGGCCGATTCTGATGACGTCCCTCGCGTTCATTGCCGGTGTGGTGCCGCTGGTGTTTAGCAGCGGGGCCGGGTTTGAAATGCGGCAGGCGATTGGGATTACGGTGTTCTCCGGCATGATTGGCGTGACGATTCTGGGAATCTTCATCACCCCGATGTTCTATGTGCTGCTGCGCACCATGAGCGGGCGGAAGCTGGTGGCCCACCACGGGGCGGAGTTACCGCACATTCATATTGACGCGAAGCCGAGCAAGAAAGGGCATGACCATGCGTAACGGAAACACCCTGAGCCTGATGCTGCTGCCGTGGCTTGCGAGCTGTGCATGGCTGGAGCCGAAGCTGGAGGTGCCGAGTTTCCTGCGCGGCAACGAGACCGCCAAAACCGCGGCGGACAGCCCCGCCTTTGTGGCGCCGAGCGAGCTTGGCAGCTGGCAGGTAGCACAGGCCCGTGTGGCCGAGCTGCGCGGCAACTGGTGGGAAATGTACAATGACGCCCAACTGAACGACCTGATGGCGCAAGCGATGGCCGACAGCCCGAGCCTGCAGATGATGGTGGCGCGGGTGAAGCAGGCGCGGGCGCAGTTGGGGCTCGCGAACTCCCAACTGTTCCCGATTTTCTATGCTGATGGCAGTGTGAACCGGCAAAAGCTGGCGGCGGCGGATATCCAGCAGGCTGACGGCAGCGACGTGAAGCCGATGACGACTTACCGCACCGGATTAAATGCGAGCTACGAGGTTGACCTGTTCGGCCGCTTAAGCGGTGAAGCCCGCCAAGCGCGGTTTGCCAGCCTTGCGCAAAGCGACCTGCTGGAAAGCACCAAATTGAGCCTGCAAGCCGACGTGGTGCAGGCGTATTACGCGGCACGGGCCAGTGCTGCCGTGATGAACGATGTCAGCGAGAGCCTGAGCCTTGGTGAGCGCAACCTTGCCCTGACCAAGCGCCAGCGCGAGGTGGGAGATGTTTCCGCGCAGACCTACCAGCAGGCGATGGCCGACCTGATGAGCCTGCGCAACACCGCGCTTGACGTACAGCAGCAGCACATTGCCGCCAACAACCGCCTTGCTTACCTGCTGGGGAAAGTGCCTGGGAGTATTCTGGTGAGTTCCACGGCGTTGCAGCAGTTGCCGCCGATGATCCCCGCCGGTGTGCCTGCCAGCGTGCTGGAGCGGCGCCCCGACGTGGCGGCGGCCCAGAACCAGCTGGCGGCGGCGAACGCAGGAATTGGTGCGGCGCGCGCGGCGTTCTTCCCGATGATTTCCCTGACCGCCAGTGCCGGTTATGCGGCGCAGGACGTGAGCAACCTGTTTAAGAGCAGCACGAGCACGTGGTCCTTCGGCCCGGCGCTGACGTTGCCGATTTTCCAAGGTGCCACCAACCTGAGCCGGTTGCGCAACAGCTGGGGCGTGTATGAAGAAGCCGTTGCGGCGTACAAAGACCAGGTGCTGTTTGCGCTGCGCGACGCGGATGACGCGCTGTCGACCCACCGGATTAGCCTTGAGCAGGCCAACGGCCAGCAACAGGCGGTGGCCGAGCTGGAGAAGAGTGCGGCAATGGCGGTCCGGCAGTATGAGTTGGGGGATATCAGCCTTGCAGAACTGAACAGCATTAAGCAGCAGGCGTTGGTGGCGAGGATGAATGGGCAGCAATCCCTCTTGAATGCCTATACGGCTAGCGCGCAGCTTGTGAGAGCTCTTGGCGGGGGTTGGCAATAGCCTTTGGTGGGGCGCGGGCTAAAACGCTCCCTAGCTTATTTTTGGCGGGTCTTATGTACTTTTTCTTGTACACGGCGACCCGCCAAAAACAACCTAGGAACCGTTTATAGCCTCGCGCTGGCGGTGCTTCTGGAAACGTCGCTGCGCGACGGACTTTCTTCCTTCCTTTGGGGAGGTTTTTTGTTGGGATGGACGGTATTTGAAGGTAGGGTTTGGGGATGAATTTGGACCATGTTACGACTTTAGAGCAGCTGCGGGCTGAGGTTGAGGCTTTTGAGGGCTGTGCGTTGAAGCGGTTTGCGACGCAGGTTGTGTTCAGTGACGGCAGCCCTGACGCGCGGGTGGTGGTGATTGGCGAGGCGCCGGGGGCGCAGGAGGATGTGGTGGGCAAGCCGTTTGTGGGACGGAGCGGTAAGTTGCTGGATAAGTTGCTGGCGGGGATCGGGCTGGACCGCAGCCGTGAGGGGAAGGACGGCGTTTACATTACCAATACGGTGTTCTGGCGGCCCGAGGACAACCGCACGCCGACGCCTGCGGAGATTGCGAGTTGCAGGCCGTTTTTATTCAAGCACCTTGAGCTGCTGCGGCCCGAGATGATTGTGCTGGTGGGAGGGACCGCCGTGAAAAGCGTGTTGCAGACCAAAGAACCGATGAGTGCGCTGCGCCGCCGCTGGCTGGCGTTTGACGTGCCGGGGGTGGGGGCGGTGCCGTTGCTGGCGACGTTCCACCCGGCGTATTTGTTGCGCAACCCGCCCGCGATGGGGGAGGCGCAGGGTGATTGGGCGATGGTGAAGGCTAAGTTGGGTGAGCCGCGTAAAAAAGGAGCCTGACGGCTCCTGAATAGCTTTGGCGGGATGATAGGAATTACGCTGCGCGTTGGTCTCCGCTGCGCTCCGGCTGAACCTACGACCCTTACACCCCCAGCGCCGTGCCGTTTGCAGCAAAAAGGAGCCTGACGGCTCCTGAATATCATGGTCGGGATGATAGGATTTGAACCTACGACCCTTACACCCCCAGCGTAATGCGCTACCAGGCTGCGCTACATCCCGACACGGGACTTCACTTACCCTAAAAGCCGCCTGCCTGCAAGGGTGGTGTGTATATTCCGGCAAGAAATGGGAAAAGGCCCCGATACCGGATGGTATCGGGGCCTTGGGGGTTACCAGTAGCGGTAACCGGATTCGTAGCGCTTGGAGTAGCCCGAGCAGGAGCTGTTGTTGTAGTCGTCCTCGGCGCAGACCCAGACCATGCCGGCACCGCATTCGGTGACAGAGACACGGAAGGGGTTGCCGTTCATGACCCACGACATGCTGTCGTAGGGGGCGCCCCAGCGGCCGGGGCAGGAACGGGCGGTGCCGTAGAAGGTGTAGGAGCGGCCGGAGTCCTGGCTCTGGATGATCAGGCGGCTGCCGTCCCAGGAGCGGTAGGAACCGCCGACGGCGTTGAACCAGTTGTTGGCGTAAGTGGGGCTGGCCAGACCGAGCACGGTGATGAGCAGCAGCAGAAGGGATGCGGTTTTCTTGATCATGGAGGATCTCCGTGAGAGCGAAACGACGAGGTTAGAAGTTTGCAGCGAACCGTTGCGCTTTTTGTATGCCATTTTTTTGTAACTGTTGCAATGGGGGGTTGTGATGTTTTTTCAAGAGGTTATTGGTATTATTGTATACAACTTAAGTTGGTGGTGCGGGACGTCGATGCTTAAGTGCGCAGGATGCGGGCAGGGGCGTGGTGCAGGGCAGTGGAGAGGCGTAGGTTGTACGTATGAGTTTGAAAATTGGAATTATGCATGAGGCCAATGTGGCCGCTGGTGGACGTGAACGACGCGTGGCGATGACGCCGGACGCGATTGGTCGGTTAGAGAAAAAGCTGCCCGGTGTGGTGGTGCAGGTGGAGAGCGGGGCTGGAATGCTGGCTGGTTTCACTGATGCGGCTTATGAGGTTGCGGGCGCGCAAGTGGTGAAAAACCTGAAGGACAAGGTGGATGTGCTGCTGCGTATTACCATGCCTGACGCCAAGGCGAAATTGCCGGTGAAAGAGGGTGGCGTGGTGGTATGCTTAACCAGTGGCGGTGACAGTTGGAAGCCGCTGGCGGCGGGTGGGGCTGACGTGCTGGCGCTGGAGAAGCTGCCGCGGACGAGCCGGGCTCAGGCCATGGATGTGTTGAGTTCCCAGGCCAACCTTGGTGGGTATGCGGCGGTGCTGGGGGTGGTGCAGAAATTACCGCGCCTGATGCCAATGCTGATGACCAGTGCTGGCAGCAGCAAACCCGCCAACGTGCTGGTACTGGGTGTTGGGGTGGCGGGGCTGCAGGCGATTGCGACGGCGCGCAGGCTTGGTGCGCAGGTGAAGGCGTTCGATGTTCGGCCCGAAGTGAGTGAACAGATTATGAGCCTTGGGGCCAAGCCCGTGGTGCTGGATGACCCCAGTGTGGCGGTGGAAGGGAAGGGCGGCTATGCGGGCGCGATGGATGCTGCGGGGTTGCTGCATTTGCAGAACCTGTTGGCGCCGTTCATTGCCGAGGCGGATGTGGTGATTAGTACCGCGCAGGTGCCGGGTAGGGCTGCGCCGGTGCTGATAAGTGCCGATGTGGTTTCAGCGATGAAGGCAGGGAGCGTGATTGTGGACATGGCGGCGGGAGGGTTTAACAAAGCCAATGGCATTGCGGGGGGAAACTGCCCGCTGAGCCGCGCGGATGAGGTGGTTGTGGCTGGCCACGGCGTGACGATACTGGGCGAAACCAACTGGCCGAGCATGGTGGCGGGGGATGCGAGCCGTTTCTGGGCGCAGAATATGGTGAACCTGCTGGGGATTATGGTGGTGGATGGTAAGTTGAGCTTTGCCGATGAACTGGTGGGGGCGATGCGGGTGAGTGACAAGAGACAAGAGACCAGAAACAAGATGGAGGCGGCGGCTTAATGCGACGGGGACTGCTTATGGGATTGTTGATGATGCTAAGTGGTTGTGCTGGGCTGAAGCATGCGCTGGGGGCTGACCAGTGCCGCGCACCGACGCCCCAAGAAGCCAAAATAACCAAGCGAGTGTGGAGATAACGATTATGGATTTGAACCCCCTGACCATTTTGACGGTGGTGTTTGTGCTGAGCTGTTTGGTGGGCTACTTCGTGGTGTGGGGCGTGACGCCTGCGCTGCATACGCCGCTGATGGCGGTGACCAATGCGATTAGCGGCATTGTGGTAGTGGCGGCGATTATGGTGGCGGGACCTGAAATTCTGGGCGCCAATATTTGTGATGCGTTACCGTGCCCGTACCCTGAAAGTGCAGGCGCGTTGCAATGGAGTGCGAGGATACTGGGATTTGTGGCCGTGGTGTTATGCGGGATTAATATTTTTGGCGGATTTGCGATTACGAGCCGGATGCTGGCGATGTTCAAAAGCAAGAAACAAGAGACAAGAGACTAGAAACAAGATGGAGCAGTTTCGGGACAAGTTGCCTTTTGCCAAGCGTTTTCAGGATCTGATTGTTTATCAGCGTGCGTTTGAGATTTCTTTAGAGATTGATGAGGTATCCCTGTCCTTTCCCAAACATACCCAATATGGTGGGCTGGCCGACCAAATGAGGCGTGCGAGTAAGGGTATTTGCCTGACGCTGGCAGAAGGGCACGGTAAGAATTTTTACCCTGGTGAGTGGCGGCGCTTTTTGATGATGGCTTTGGGAAGTGCACAGGAGATGCAGTCCTGCACTGAATATGCTTTTAGGCTTCGGTATGTTGATGAACCGCAATATACCAGTTGGATGAATGAGTACATGGAAATTGCCCGAATGACCCAGGGTTTGATGCCAAAACGTGATGGAAAGTAGTGAGATGCTGATGATGATTAATGATGACGTGATGGTGCTGCTGGGGTTGGCGGCGGCGGTGTTGTTCGTGCTGGGGCTGAAGGGCCTTGCCCACCCCAAAACCGCACGGCGCGGCAACCAGATGGCGATGGCCGGTATGGTGATTGCGGTGGCAACGGCGTTGATGGTGCCTGATGTGCGCGCCTACGGCTGGATTGTGGCCGGTTTGGGAATTGGGGCGGCGATTGGGATACCGCTGGCGCGGCGCACGCCGCTGACGGCATTGCCGCAGCTGGTGGCGGGTTTCCACAGCTTTATTGGCCTTGCGGCGGCGCTGGTGGCGGTGGGCATGTACGTGCGGCACATGACCTTCAACATGCTGGTGGAGCGTGAAGCGCTGGAGATGGGGATCGGTGCGGCGATTGGGATGATCACCTTCACAGGAAGTATTGTGGCGGCCTTGAAGTTGCAGGGCATTGTGGGTGGCAAGCCGTGGGCCCACCCGCTGCGCCACTGGATGAACCTTGCGATGGCGCTGGCGCTGGTTGTGTGCACGGCGTGGTTCGTGATGGGCCTTGGGCCGCTGCCGCTGCTGCTGATTGTGGTGATTTCCGCGATACTGGGTGTGACGCTGGTGGCGGCTGTTGGTGGGGCCGATATGCCGGTGATTGTGAGCATGTTGAACAGCTACAGTGGCTGGGCGGCGGCGGCGACCGGTTTCATGCTGGAGCAGCCGGTGCTGATTATGACCGGTGCGCTGGTGGGCGCGAGCGGCGCGATTTTGAGTTACATCATGTGCAAAGCGATGAACCGCAGCATTGTGAGTGTGATTTTCGGCGGGTTTGGCAGTGAGGTGGCGGGGCCTGCGGCTACTGGCCCGGCGATGACGGTGCGTGAGGCTGGTGTGGATGACGCGGCGTATATGATGGGCAATGCGCAGCGTGTCATCATCGTGCCCGGTTACGGTATGGCGGTGGCACAGGCCCAACACGCGGTGAAAGAGTTGTTCAATTTGCTGGGTGAGCGTGGGATTGAGGTGGCGTTTGCGATTCACCCCGTGGCGGGGCGGATGCCGGGGCACATGAACGTGTTGCTGGCGGAAGCGGATATTCCGTATGACGCTGTGCACGAGCTTGAGGACATTAACCCGCGCTTCAAGGAAACTGATGTGGTGCTGGTGCTGGGGGCCAATGACGTAGTGAACCCTGCGGCGCAGACCACCCCGGGCAGCCCGATTTACGGTATGCCGGTGCTAGAAGCGTGGAAAGCCAACCTTGTGTATGTGGTGAAGCGTAGCCACCGGCCGGGTTATGCGGGCGTGGATAACCCGTTGTTCGGGATGGAGAACTGCAGCCTGATATTGGGTGATGCCAAGGCGATAGTTGAAGGCTTAGTAACTTCGGTGAAGGCTGGGTAGAGCCTTATTGAGGGCGCGGGCTAAAACGCTCCCTAGCTTATTTTTGGCGGGTCTTATGTACTTTTTCTTGTACACGGCGACCCGCCAAAAACAACCTAGGAACCGTTTGTAGCCTCGCGCTGGCGGTGCTTCTGGAGATGGCGCTGCGCGCCGGGCTTTCCTCCCTTTGGGAGGTATTTTTTGCTTCGGGATGATTTTTATGTGTTGGTAAATTGCTGAAATGTTGTGGGGGGGAGACAGGGGGGCTGGGTATTCCGGAATTATGGTAAAAGAACGAGCGGAACGTGTTGCGGGTGTCAGGGTTGTAGGGTAGATGTTGCCATATATCTTTGGTTATTAAATTGATTGTCGGGTGTACGGATGAAGAAGCTGCTTTGGGCGCATGGATTGGTTTTGGGCCTGATGGCGGCCCATGGTAGCGCCATGGCGCAGGACACCGCGGCCGATGACGCCGACCAGTTCTTCACCATGACCAGTGAAAACGATAAATTCGGGGCTGACACCGACCGCCACTACACCAACGGCGCGCAGTTGAACTACACGCGAGTGACCGACCAGCCCGGCCGTTGGGTGCAGGCCATTGGTGATGCCCTGCCGTTTGTGAACGTGGGCGGCAAAACGGCCACCAGCTACAGCTTCGGCCACCAGATTTACACCCCTGACAACGCCGGTTTCACCTTCGCGCAGCCCGATGACCAGCCCTTTGCCGGTTTTGTTTACGGGAAAGCCGGTTTCACCACCTACGCCCCTGAACACACCGACAGCTATGAGCTGACGTTTGGTTTGGTCGGCCCTTCCGCCCAAGGTGAGTATATTCAGAAGACCTACCACGAAGCCTTCGATTTTTATAAGCCGCGCGGCTGGAACGCCGGACAGCTGAAAGACGAGCCGATTTTGAACCTGAGCTACGTGCGCCGTAACCCGGGGATTCTGGCATGGAACGACACCGTGCTGGGCAAAGACTGGTTTGCCGACGTGACCCCCCACTACGGTTTTGCCGTGGGGAACGCCTATGATTACGTTAACGCCGGTGGTGTGGTGCGCTTTGGCCCCGCCAGCGCCCGTGACACCGAAGTGACCGGCCTGACCGTGCCCGGACTGCCCGGCAGCACCACCTTTGCCAAAGGCCCGAACTGGTTTGACTGGTACGTGTTTGCAGGCTTTGACAGCCGCCTTGTGGCCCGCAACATCTTCCTTGATGGTAACAGCTTTAAAGACAGCCCCAGCGTGGAAAGCCGACCGCTGGTGGGCAACGCCGTAGCCGGTGTGACGATGTTGACCGGTAAAGTGAAGACGAGCTTTGCGCTGGTGCAAGAGACGCGGATGTTTGAGACGCAGGGGGAATCGGACCTCTACGGAGCCATCAACGTCGGTTATCGGTTCTAGCCTGGTTGGGGGCGCGGGCTAAAACGCTCCCTAGCTTATTTTTGGCGGGTCTTATGTACTTCCAGTGTACACGGCGACCCGCCAAAAACAACCTAGGAACCGTTTATAGCCTCGCGCTGGCGGAGGCCCTAGAGACGTTGCTTACGCAACGCGGTTGCCTCCCTTTGGGAGGCTTTTTATTCTTTAAATTGGTTGGTTAGTCGTCTTTTTTCTTTTTGGGCTTGGGGGAGCATTCGGCGATGAAGAGGGCTAGTAGCAGGCCCAGAATGGCGGCTGTGGTTTTGTAATGCTTGCCGCTGGGGCCGTTGAGGAGCTGCTGGAGTTCGTCTCCGTAATAATGGAAGCCGATGTAGGCGGCGGTGCCGAGAATAGCGAGGGTGACGAGGATTCTCATGGGGGGATGCCTGTGTTCGCGTTGTGTGTTGTTGTTCGGTTGGGTTGTTGGTATCCCCTTATGAAACAAAGGATTAAATTGTGCCTGACAGGCGTGGAAAAGCCCCGCCACGGCGGGTGGCGGGGCTTTGCGATTAATTGAGCGCCTTGAGGGCGAGGATGGCGCGGATGTCCGGCAGTTCGCTGAGCGGAATGACGAGGTTTTCCCCGACTGGCAGCGTGGCGAAGAGGTGGCCGGGGGTTTTGAAGTTGAGGCCGAAGATCCAGTACAGTTCGAGGTGCTGGAGGCTGAACAGACGGCGGATTTCGAGGAATTCCGGCATGAAGGTGCTGGTGCTGAGGGCGTGATAGGTGGCCCAGACGGGCGGTGAGAGGGCGACGTCCTCCTGCGGGTTCAGTTTATTGCGCATGGTGAGTTCGCCGAACGAATGGCGCAGCGCGGCGGACTGGGTGCGGACGAAGGAGATGATATCTAGAGGATTATCCCAGACAGTGGGGGGTGGTGAAAGGGTCATGGGGGTGGCTCCGGTGGAACGATGGGGGAGTTTAGCGGATTTGGGGTGGAATGTGCCATAAAAAAGGGGCCTGAGGCCCCGTGGTGGTTGTTGTTAAGGTGGGATTAGTGGTGGGGTTTTTCCTCGTGCTTGGCGATGGCCATGGCGGCGAGGGGGGCTTCGATGAGAAGCGTGAGGGCGATGACAACTGCCGCGGCAATGTTGGCACCGGTGGGCACCTGAACCGCGCCGATCACGCCGGAACTGATGACGGCCACTGAAGAGCCAAGAAGGATTGCGAGCAGGATGCGCCGTTTGGAAGTCATGGGGGTAGTCTCCGTATTGGTTGACTGCGGGGGCGCAGCGTTCATTCCCTTTATGCTGCAGTGCGGGACGGAGGCTGACAGCGTGACTGACAAGTTTGTATGATTATTGGCTGTGAGTGCTGATATTCCACAGAAAAGGGCCCCGTGGGGGGCCCTTTGACTGGTGCGATTAGAAGTTCACGGCGCTTGGGAAGTAGCCCGGCGCGTTGGGAGCGCGCTTGCTGCGGGTGGAGAGCTGGAAGTGGATGGTTTCCAGAGAATCCTGCGGGATGACCACGGCGATGGCCATGGCGCAGGTGAGGGCGGGGTCGTCCGACGTTTCCCATGAGGCGATGAAGGCTTCCATGGCGGGGTCGTCCGGGAAGCTTTGCCAGGTGACGCGTTCGGGGTTTGCATCCCCGTAGCAGGCGTAGGCGAGGAGGCGGGTATGGCCGTTGGCTTCGGCTTCGGTACGGAGCTTGGCGGCGGTATCGTTAAAGAGGGTATGAAACGATTTTGGCATGGCGGTGTCTCCGGTGAGGACTGGAGGGTGTTTACGCCTTTTTTGGGGGGTTGGGAAGGGGGCTGTTTAGGAGTTAGGAAGCCCTATTTGGTCATTTAATTTTTTCGTTCAGACGAAGCGCAGCATGAATTGTAGAAAGATATATATAGAACATCCAACTCAGCCATATGTTTTGGTCGTAACTACTTTTCTGTCTATCGTTAAGGTGCCTAATTGCAAAATTGTTAGCTATATTGAATAGCTCGGCATCGTCTTTATTTGTTAATTTAGATTGAATCTCTGGTCTTATTTTTTCAAGAATATCTGCTAAATCTCTAACAGCATGTCTCCTATCTGCAAATGTTGCTCCGTGGTGACGGAATTTATATATAGCTGTTTCGTATCTACTTTTAATATCATTATCATTTGATGGTAGTTCAGCCTTAAAAATATTTTCAAAACCTTTTTCTGGTAAGCTAAGAATTTCCCCTTTCACTGAAAGTTCAAATTTTTTCTCGTATAGTTTTAATAGCTCGTTAATTTTATTTAAAAAAATCTTTTGCCCTTGTGGTTTGTCAAATTTCTCCCAATGCATTCCACAGTTACCATAAGAGTGCATCGATCCTTTTATTGGTTTTGAAACATAAAAATATAGATATTCAATTACATCGAATAAATCATCTTCAGTGTATAGTCTGTAATAAGTTTCAATTGGCCATAAATCTTTTTTCCGAATTTTTAATAGAATATCTAGTTCGATATCTTTAATATGTCCCTCTATATTTCCATCATCCACACAGTAAAAACCAAAATTCTCGTCAAAAAATCCATCTGAACGAAATTGTTGGTAAACCTTAAAAAATAGCTCATTAAAAGTCTCCAAATCAAAGCCTTGAGCAAATTTTCCTGCCCCTGTGCGTGCAGAATAAAATTGATGTTCATTCATGGTATAGGGGCAATTTGTAATACATTTGATTTTAGAAACAGGGGGCAAAGCCCCCTATTTGAGGATGATTTTATTTAGAAGCCCATGCCGCCCATGCCGGACATGTCTCCGCCCATGGGGGCTGAGGACTTGTTCGTTTCGGGGGCGTCCGTCACCATTACTTCGGTGGTGAGCATGAGGCCTGCGACGCTGGCGGCGTTCTGGAGGGCGGTGCGGACGACCTTGGCGGGGTCGATGATACCGGCCTTGAACATGTCCGCCTCGTATTCACCGGTGGCGGCGTTGTAACCTGCGGAGGCACCGGCGTTTTCCTTCACCTTACCGGCGATGACGGCACCGTCTTCACCGGCATTGGCGGCGATGGTGCGCAGCGGGCTTTCCAGCGTGCGGCGGATGATGTCGATACCCACTTTCTGGTCCTGATTCACGAAGCTCAGGCTTTCCAGCGCCTTGATGCAGCGGATGAGGGCTGTACCGCCACCGGCGACCACGCCTTCTTCAACCGCGGCACGGGTGGCGGCGAGGGCGTCGTCGATACGGTCCTTCTTCTCCTTCACCTCGATTTCCGTGGCGCCGCCGACCTTGATGACGGCTACGCCGCCGACGAGTTTGGCGAGGCGCTCTTGGAGCTTCTCACGGTCGTAGTCCGACGTTGTGGCTTCGATTTGCTGGCGGATCTGGTTGCTGCGGGCTTCGATAGCGGATTTGTCGCCCTTACCTTCGACGATGGTGGTGTGGTCCTTCGTGATGGTGATGTTGCCGGCTTTACCGAGCATGTCGATGGTGGTGGATTCGAGGGTCATGCCGGTGTCCTCGGAGATCACCACGCCGCCGGTGAGGGTGGCGATGTCTTCGAGCATGGCTTTGCGGCGGTCTCCGAAGCCCGGGGCCTTCACGGCGGCAACCTTCAGGCCGCCGCGCAGCTTGTTGACGACGAGGGTAGCCAATGCTTGACCTTCGACGTCTTCGGCGATGATGAGGAGTTCACGGCCGGATTGGGCGATGGGCTCCAGCACCGGAAGGAGTTGCTCCAGGTTGCTGATTTTGCGGTCGGCGATCAGGATGACGGCATCCTTCATTTCGACGGCCATTTTCTCGGGGTTGGTGACGAAGTAGGGGCTGAGGTAGCCGCGGTCGAACTGCATGCCTTTGACGGTGTCCAGCGTCGTTTCCAAGCCCTTGGCTTCTTCTACGGTGATGACGCCTTCCTGGCCGACGGCTTCCATAGCGTCCGCAATGTATGCGCCGATGGTGGTGTCCCCGTTCGCGGAGATGGTGGCGACTTGGGCGATGTCTTCCTTGCCGTTGATTTTCTTGGACTGCTTGGCGATTTCGGCGACGACGGTTTGTACGGCGCTGTCGATACCGCGTTTGAGGTCCATCGGGTTCATGCCTGCGGCAACGGCTTTGTGGCCTTCGACAATAATGCTTTGTGCGAGGACGGTGGCGGTGGTGGTACCGTCGCCGGCGACGTCCACCGTTTTGGATGCGACTTCACGCACCATTTGGGCGCCCATGTTCTCGAATTTGTCGGACAGGGTGATTTCCTTCGCGACGCTGACGCCGTCCTTCGTGACGCGGGGGGCGCCGAAGGATTTGTCGAGGATCACGTTACGGCCCTTTGGCCCGAGGGTGGACTTGACGGCGTTGGCGAGGGTGTTGACACCGGCGAGCATTTTGACGCGGGCGTCGTTACCGAATTTGAGTTCTTTAGCCATAATTAAGTTCCTTAATTCTAGAGGTTAGATGTTAGAAGTTAGATGTTAGATGAAGTAAGGCTGCGGCTTACTTGACGATAGCGATGACGTCGTCTTCCTTCATGACGAGGAGTTCTTCGCCGTCGATCTTGACTTCGGTGGCGGACCATTTGCCGAAGAGGACTTTGTCTCCGACCTTCACTTCGAGAGCCATGCGCTTTTCGCCGTCTTCATCCCAGCGGCCGGGGCCGACGGCGACAACTTCGCCTTGCTGGGGCTTTTCCTTGGCGTTGTCCGGGATGATGATGCCGGACTTGGTTTTTTCCTCGGCGTCCAGGCGTTTGATGACGACGCGGTCCGCAAGAGGTTGAATCTTCGTGGCGATGGACATTGGTTTTTCTCCCTTTGATTCATGGTTTCTGAATAACTTGGACGGTGGTGATGATGTTTATCACTCATCCGTGCGGAGTGATATTTAGCACTTGGGCGGGGGGAGTGCAAGGGATGTGGTAAAAAAATGCTCCCCAAGTGGGGAGTTGTTTTCAGTTACGGAGGTTATTTGATGATCCAGTCCGTTTTGGGGAGGGTGGTGAGGTTTTTGTAGCCGGTTTCTGTGATGACGACGACGTCCTCGATGCGGCAGCCGCCGATGCCGCCGGTGGTGGATTTGTCCGCATAATAGAGGCCGGGTTCGACACTGG
>JAIXZU010000060.1 GCA_027489415.1 Alphaproteobacteria bacterium | reverse complement strand
CCAAAAGGGCGCCCTAATGAGGGCGCCCTAGGCGGTTGCGTTAGGAGAAGGCGATGAGGGCCCAGCCCATGGCGATGTAGGTCGCGAAGTGGAGGGCTTGGTCGATCACGAAAAAGTAGAAATAGTATTTGTGTGTGACCGCCACCAGAATAGGTTTACTGTTTTCGGAAGAATTGTGAGTTGGCTTGAAGGAGGTGTTCGCCAGTTTGTCGACGTTAACTTTGAGGAAGTCGATGTGGTAGTGGATGACGACTTCGAGGGCGATGATGAGCAGGACAAGGTGGGCGCTGAGGTAAGGGCTGAAAAACCACATGACGGCCAGGCTGCCTGCACCGTGAATGGCGGCGTGATACAGCCCGCCGGGGTGACCGTAGGTGCCCTTGTTGAGGGCCATGTAGGTGGTTTGGAGAGGAAGGTCGGCGACCAGATGCTTGAGCAGCAGGGCGACCATGAGAAGGGCGTAGAGCGAAACGGGGTCCATGAGATTTCTCCGGTTGACAGTGCTTATTGTGTACACTTCGGCAGGAGAATTGGCAAGTGGCATGAGAAAGGGCGCCCCTGTGGAGCGCCCCCGCATCTCTGAGGCGGGGCAGAGGCCCCGCGAGAACCGTTAGCAAGTTAGATCATATTACCTAACCTTTGGTTAGAGGTGGTTCCCGTCGGAAGTGACCGTCTGCCCCGAGTAATTACCCTCAATTGTGATGCTAGACATTGGATCACCTCCTTTCGTTGTGTGCTGGTACATGTTCGCCCTCCTTGCTTGTCCCTCGGCGTAAATGCTTTGGGGGTTGGCTTAGATGTATGGTGCCGAATGCGAGGGGGGCTGACAAGGGCTGATTTATTCCTGAGTAGAGGGGTGTGACTTTTCAGTGAACAGTGGCAAGTGAACAGTGAACAGATTGATTTTGTTTGGTGTGATGAGATTTTGTGAGGATTTACTGACCTTATTATCACTCTTGACACTAGAGTGCTAATGCGGTTGGATATAAGGGTGATGGCTCCGGGATTGAGAAGAGCCTTAAAAAGGAGAATTCAGCATGAACCCAGATAAACTGACACAAAAAGTGACCGCATTACTTGGCGATGCGCAAAGCATGGCGCTGCGGCAAAACCATGCCCAGATAGGGGCGCTGCATGTGCTGGGGGCGTATTTGGAGGACAGTGAAGGTTATGGCGCCCGTTTGGTGCAGGCCGCGGGCGGGAATGTGGGCCAGATTGCGCAGGCGGTGCAGCAGGCGTGGCGGAAAATTCCGCAAGTGAGTGGCAGCGGCGTGCAGGTGGGGGCGGCGCAGGATTTATTGCGGGTGCTGGCTAAGGCTGAAGATACGGCGGCTGAGCTGGGTGACCGCTTTGTGGCGGCTGACGGCCTGCTGCTGACGCTGGCGCGGGAGGGCGGTGAGGCGGCGGAGATCATGCGCAAGCAGGGTGTGAAGATTGAGGCCCTGAAAGCGGCGATTATGGCGCAGCGGGCCGGAGGCGTGGCCGACAGTGCCAGTGCCGAGGAAGGGCAGGGCGTGCTGGCGAAATTCACGCGCGACCTGACCGAGGCGGCGCGGAGCGGGAAGCTTGACCCGGTGATTGGGCGGGAGGAGGAGATCCGGCGGACGATTCAGGTGCTCTCCCGCCGGACCAAGAACAACCCCGTGCTGATTGGGGAGGCGGGGGTTGGCAAAACGGCGATTGTGGAAGGGTTGGCACAGCGGATTGTGCGCGAAGACGTGCCGGAAAGCCTGAAAAACAAGCGTGTGTTGGTGCTTGACCTAGGGGCGCTGGTGGCGGGCACCAAGCACAGGGGTGACTTTGAAGAGCGGCTGAAGGGGATTTTGAAGGAAATAGAAGGGACGAATGGCAGTGTGATTCTGTTTATTGATGAGTTGCACACGCTAGTGGGGGCTGGGGGCACTGGAGATGGCAGTATGGATGCCAGTAACTTGTTGAAACCTGCCTTGGCGCGGGGTGAGCTGCGCTGTGTGGGGGCGACGACACTGGATGAGTACCGGAAGCATATTGAGAAGGATCCGGCGCTGGCGCGGCGTTTCCAGAGTGTGTTTGTGAGTGAGCCGACGGTTGGCGAGACGATTAGTATATTAAGAGGTTTGAAGGAGCGTTATGAGCTGCACCACGGCGTGCGGATTGCTGATGCGGCGCTGGTGAGTGCGGCGAACCTTTCCAAGCGCTATATTGCCGACCGGTTCCTGCCCGATAAGGCGATTGACCTTGTGGATGAGGCGGCAGCGCACATCCGGATGGAAATAGACAGTAAGCCCAAGGCGTTGGATGAGGTTGACCGCCGTTTGATGCAGTTGAAGATTGAGCGCGAGGCCTTGCAGAAGGAGAGCGACAAGCCGAGCAAGCAGCGGTTGAAGGAGTTGGAAAGTGAACTGGCAGGTTTGCAGGCGCAAAGTGATGCCATGACCAAGGACTGGCAGGAAGCGCAGCGTTTAGTGCAGGGTGCGAAGGCCTTGAAGCAGGCGCTAGATGATGCGCGGGTGGAAAAGGATAAGGCGGCGCGGGCGGGCGATTTGGCGAAGGTGGCGGAGCTGACCTATGGCCGGATTCCCGAGCTGGAAAAGCAGATTGAAGCCAGCCAAGGGCAGGATACCGGTGTGCTGAAAGAGGTGGTGAGTGCCGATGATATTGCACGGGTAGTGGCGGCTTGGACGGGAATCCCCGTGGAAAAGATGCTTTCGACCGAGCGTGAGAAGTTGCTGCGGTTGCCGGAAATACTGGCGCAGCGCGTGATTGGCCAGCCAACGGCGGTGAAGGCGGTGGCGGATGCGGTGCAGCGGGCGCGAGCCGGATTGCAGGACCCGCAGCGGCCGATTGGGAGCTTTCTGTTTTTAGGGCCCACAGGGGTTGGTAAAACGGAGCTAGCGAAGGCGTTGGCGAACTATATGTTTGATGACGACAAGGCGTTGCTGCGGATTGATATGAGCGAATACATGGAAAAGCATGCGGTAAGCCGCCTTGT
>JAIXZU010000008.1 GCA_027489415.1 Alphaproteobacteria bacterium | reverse complement strand
TAATGCTCTTCGCCCCCGCTTCAACAAAGGTCATGTCGGCCGCATGGGTCTCATGGTCAACCGGCGTCGGCAAACTCAAAATGAAAATCTCCGCCGCCTCGGGCTTGGTCACAGCTCTCAACCGCCCGCTGGCATGGGCTTCCTTAATCAGCTCCAGCATGCCCGTCTCTGCAAACGGGCACTCCCCCGCATTCACCCGCTCCACCACGCGGGGGTTAATGTCTACCCCCACGACGTCATGACCAGCCTTGGCCAGAATCGCCGCCATCGGCAGCCCCATATACCCCAAGCCCACAACACACACACGGCTCATGCAAAATCTCCCAAATTACAGCCCAAACTATCCCAAAACCCCACCCCCAGCAACGAAACCCAGCCAATTTAAGCCTAAAGAACATTCAATAGCATCCACCACAACTCAACACCCAAAAAGCAAACAGCCCCCCAAAAGGGGGGCCATTCATATCACGCAGGCAAAGCCTCATCAGGTGCCAGCTCATGGTTCATCACCATCACCAGCCGCTCTTCTTCCGCGGCATGGAGCAACTCCTCCAGCAGGGCCTTCACCTCCGGCTGGTTAGGTATGCCCGCCGCACGGTCAATCAACCTCTGTTTCAAACCGGCCCGAACAGCTCGCGGCGCAAGCAAAGCCTGCTGGCGGTAATCTTCAAACGTCTTCACCACCTGCTGGGGCAGTAACACGTCATAGATAATCCTCCGCATCAGCTTGCCGTCGTTGTCCAGAATCCCGAACTCCGCCACCAGCAAACTGCTCAACTCCCAGCTTCCGCTGGGGGTATCCGCCACGGGCGGGCGGTCACTCAGGCTGCCATCCGTCTTCCGGAATCTCAGCAGGGACTCCGCATTCGTCACAACATCGGTAAAGCCACCAATGCGTGCCGCATCAAACGTCATGCCATCTGCATCCAGCATCAGGCGCTTCATGGTGTTTCTCCTTAGAAAATGAAATTTCCAGCCCCCTCGTATACCAACCCTCGCCCTACCGCAATGCCTCAATCGCCTCTTTCAGGTCGGGCTTGCCAAAAACGGCACTTCCCGCAACCAGCACATCTGCCCCCGCCTCCCAGCACGCTGCGGCAACCTCGCGCTTCACACCACCATCCACCACAATCCGCACCTCCGGCCCGCACATCGCCCGCACCGTGCGCACCTTCTCCAGCATTGCGGGCATAAACGCCTGCCCCCCTGCCCCGGCTTTCACCGTCATCAACAAAACCTGGTCAATTTTGCCCAAATAAGGCTCCAAAAGTTCGGGCCCCTCATCAACATCCAGTGCAATCCCCACCTGAACATCCGGTGTCCACCTACTTTCCTTACATTCACCATGTTGGGAAAGTGAAAACGGGTGGAAAACCGCCCTTTTCACTCCCGCACTTTCCAAATCCGCCATCCATTGCCCAGCATCCTCAACCATCAGGTGAATATCCAGTAAATCCAATCCCACAGCCTCTTTCAGCCGTAAAATCATCTCACATCCAAAGGTCTTCGCAGGCACCGCAATGCCGTCCATAATGTCCACATGCAGCAGGTCCGCCCCCGCCGCAATCGCCTCAATTCCCTTAGCAATTACAGTATCATAGTCACCATTACTGCTATCCCAAACCGCCAATATCGAAGGCGCCACCAACCTACTCATCCACCCAACACTCCCCTGCCAATTTCTGCCAAATCCTTCCACATGTGAAAGGCTTAACCACCCAAACCCCCTTATTGCGTTCCGCCCATGCAAAACTCTCAAGGTCTGTCACAGGCATGTAAGCATCATCAACGGTTTCGGCAACATCAGTATCACCCACTAGCTTCACACGCGCAAGCTTCGCCAAACGCACTGTATTATCTAGGTTTTCAGCCCAAAGCATCCGGTAACTATCCCCCTCACGCTTAAGCCCGGCCCTGCCAGCATCCCAAATCATCAGGTCGGGCTTAGGCATGGTCACAGCGGCAACCAGCATAATCATCACAAGGCTACCCAGCGCCACAGCCGCTTCCAGCCAACGCTGAATATAAATAGCCACCATCACCACCACGGCAAATATCGCCACAACCCACCACAAACCCTTATCCACAGTCACGTTCGCGTATTCATAACTACTCAACCAGTAAGCAAGGCTGTTCACCTGCTCGACCACAGCACTCATGGCAATAAGGGCATAGTTTTCAATGCCAAAAGGCCATAAAATCAGCACAATCATCCCTAGGTACGTCGCAATCGCCATAATCGGCACCGCAATCACGTTCGCAATCATTCCAATGACGGAATACTGCCCGAATATCCCCACCAGCACTGGCGCCGTCGCACACCCCGCCACCACAGTAGCTAAAACTAAACCTCTCAAATAACTGGAAATTTTGCCACCCTGCCACCTGTCCTGCTCGGCCATCGCCAGCAAAATCAACCCCAAAACCGCCGAAATACTTAATAAAAATCCCGCCCGCGTCACCATCACCGGGCTCACCATCAAAACCAATACCACAGCCGCACACCAGCCCCTCAGCGCACTTTTTAACCGTCCGGAAATCACCGCCACCAGCACAATACTCGCCATAATCGTCGCCCGTACCAGGCTCACACTGGCCCCCGCCAGAAACGTATAGCCCCACGTCGCCAAAAGCGCTGCCACAGCGGCATACAGCCGAACATTCACCCGCAAAGCCACCCACGGTACCAACGCCCCCAGCCACCTTAAAAGCCCATAAACACTCATCGCCACCAGCGTCAGCTGCATCCCGCTAATCGCCAGCAAATGGCTCAAACCGGTCTCTCTGTAGGCATCCCGCAGGTCTGGCAACACGGCATCCTCGTTCCCTATAAGCAAAGCCGCCACCGCTCCCCCAGCGTAACTATCACTCTCCTCGAATATCCGCTGCCGCACCTCATCCAGCCACAAACCAGCCCTTGCCGTAATGGTCATTTCTGGCTCTGGCCGCCACGTTGGCTCCACGGAACCCACCACATACCCGTTCACACTCCCCCCATTGAAAAACTTCCACAACCGGCCATCACGCTGGCCTTTGTATTTCGGCCCCTCAGGCGCCAGCAAAACAACGGGTAACGCCAAAGTATCCCCAATATTTACATCACGAATCTGGCTAACATAAACACCAATATTTGCTTTAAGAACAATCGCTTCCCCAAGCCCATAAGTCTCAATCCGGTCAAGCACAAGTGTCGCGCGGTTCGGTTTGTCAGGGTTTGTCTTAACTTCAATCACGCGGCCAGTCAGCCAATGGCTTTTCTGTGCGGCCTGAAAATCCACAAAATCAACCCGCGCTACCTGCCAGGCACTTAAACAGAACACCAATCCCGTAATAACAATCCCCCATGCAACCGCTGAAAGTGGCCTCCACACTGAAAATCCACCCAGAATCAATCCCAAACCCACAGGCAGTAAACCCCACCCCCACCAAGGCTCCTGTGTCAGGCTGAAGAACACCGCCGCACCAGTAAGCGCACCAAATGCAGCTGCCAGCGGCGCCAAATGCGGCCGCAGCTCTTGCGTCCAGTCCTTTAACTCGCTAAGTTGCATCGAAATTACGTTATCAGGAGAGCCCCCGCATGTCAGTCCAGCCGCAACCAATTGTGCGCTTTGCGCCATCACCTACGGGTAAAATGCACATCGGCAGCGCCCGCACGGCCCTGTTTAACTGGCTGTACGCCAAGCATACCGGCGGCAAGTTCCTGCTGAGGATTGAAGACACTGACGCCGAACGCTCCACCCCCGAAAACACCGCCTACATCTTCGAAGCCATGGCCTGGCTGGGCCTGAGCGCGGACGCCGAGCCCATCCTCCAAACCTCCCGCCTTGCCGCCCACGTCGAAGCCGCGAAAATGCTCGTGGAAAAAGGCGCCGCGTTTGTGGATGCCGAAGGCGTCACCCGCTTCAAAGTCCCCGAAGGCAGCACTCACTGGACGGACCTTGTCCAAGGGGACATCACCATCGACAACAAACAAATCGAACCCTTCGCCCTCCTCCGCTCCAACGGCACCCCCACCTACCACCTGGGCGTCGTCTGCGATGATATCTTCCAACAGGTTACCCATGTCATCCGCGGGGACGACCACATCAACAACACCCCCAAACAAATCCTGCTCTATCAAGCTCTGGGCGCCACTGTGCCTCATTTCGGCCATCTGCCCCTCATCCTGAACGAGTCCGGCGAAAAACTCTCCAAACGCCACGGAGCAGCCTCCGTGCAGGACCTCCGCAACGCCGGCTACCTCCCAAGCGCCCTCTTCAACATGCTCCTCCGCCTCGGCTGGGGCCACGGGGACCAAGAACTCTTCACCAAGGAAGAAGCCATCAAACTGTTCGACATCACCGCCGTCAGCAAAGGCGCCGCCCGGTTCGACACCGCCAAACTCAACTGGCTCAACGCCCAATATCTCAAATCAGAACCCTTCAGCACCGTCCTCCCCCACCTCCTGCCCTTCGTTCCGGATATGCAACAAACCCACCCCTCGGACATTAAGAAGCTCGAAACCATGTGGGAAGACCTCACCGCCCGCGCCCAAACCCTGCCGGAAGTCGCCACAGCCGCCAATTATCTCTTAACGGACCCTACGGACTCCTACACCGAAGAACACACCAAAATCCTCCTCGAAGGCCATCACGCCCTCCACGACATCTACGACGCCCTCTGCTGCGTTACCGAATGGACCCCCGAAATCCTCCACGCCGTCATCGCCAAACTCGTTGAAAATGCAGGCGGAAGCTTCAAAGCCGTCGGCCGTCCCCTCCGTGTCGCGGTAACAGCCAGCCTCGGCGGGCCGGATATGGCCAAAATCATGGCCGCCCTGGGCCAAAATGAAACCCTCCGCCGCATCAAAGTCTCCCTCCACCACGTCCACGCTAACGGCGGCGCCCATTAGTCGCTTTTTTTCAGTGTGATGCATATATCGCACCGGGATTGATCGGACGTGGGCTTAACCCTATGCCGTCTTGTACATGTTGGTAGAAGGGGGAATGATGTAACTATGAAAATCATTCTTACAGCCCTTATGACTCTCGCATTCATGACTGCAGGATCACTATCTGCACAGGAAAGGTCCGCCACAGGTGCAACGGACGTTCAAATGACATGGACCTCACTTTCGAATCTGGTAAAAGCTGCAGATGACAAAGCCACAGCCGTAAACAGCCGTGTGGACCAAGTCGTAGTCTGCGGGAAAAAAGGTAAAAACTATGCCCCTGAAGCTCCCGGAGCGGACGCTGAAGGCTGTCTGGAAGCCTCCAGCAATAACGGTACAAATCTAACTACCATGTTGAATACTCTCAATGCGTTAAACGGAAACATGGCAAATATAATCAGTTGCGGGGCATCTGGTCGTACCTACAATGGCACCGCCTGCGTAGCACCTACCGGAACAGTTCCCACAGGCACAGTTTGTGGTGTGTCATCTCATTCAACTGAATCCGGCCGCCCTCTTATCTTTGCCTGCAACGGTGTGGATCCTAAAAATGGTTGCCCGGCAGGCTACGAATCGGCCTATCTCCCAATTTGGGGTGGTAGAAATGGTCAGAGTGTAAGTTATTGTTTTAAAAAATAATACTAAATCACTTAGGGGGGCGTCAGCCCCCTTTCATTCGCCCTATCGCCACCCAATATAAGGGTTTAAGCCATAAGCCGACATGATGTCGGTTGGCGACGCATCTGAGTTAGTCACCCCGTTTTGTAAAGTGTAAGGGGATTTTGTTATGCGTAAGACTAAGAAACTCAATGCCACAAACACAAACTCTAACCAAGAGTCGGCGGAAAAAATCATCCGCCACCCGCGCCGCTCGGTGATAGTCGTCAGCGAACTGCTGATGGCAATCATGCTTCTCATGGCTTGCATCCCGTTTGCTAACGCCTATGTGCGTAACGAATGGAACGCCAGCATCGAAGCAGCCGCCGAAAGCGCCCGCATCGAAGCCTCGGCCAACCGGCAGGAACACTTGTGCCTCCAGATCTCAGTCTACTGGGAAATGAAGCGCAAGCGCCCGCAGGACGCAGCCGGCATCGCCGGAAACGTCATGACCCGCGTGGACAGCCCGGACTATCCGGACACTGTCTGCGAAGTCGTCAACGAGATCAGGCAGCACCACAAGACAGGTAAGGATACAGCCATGTATTCTTACATTTTCGATGGTCGTTATATTCCGAAATATGACGATCCTCAGTGGGTTGCCGCCGGCATTGTTGCGGAGAACGTCTTCGAGGCCTACCAAACCGGCGGCCACTACTTCCGCTCCGTCAATTACCTGACGCCGGAAGCCGCTAAGAAGACGCCATGGGCGCGGGACTGGCAGAAGAACTGTGAAATCAAGCCCACTCACATTGAAGGGGCGTATCACATTTTCTTCGACAAGCTCTCCAAGGCCGAGCGCAAGGCCTGCCTCGCCAACCGCAAGGTCGCGAAGCCGGACGCGGTCGCGGAACTCATCCTCGCCAACACAGTCGTGCTGCCGAAGAAGGTTCCCGTCCCCCGCCCCCGCCCGCGGGCCTAATACCGAGAAAAAGCCGCCCCCGAAAGGAGGCGGCTTTTTCATATCTGGAATAAGTAAGTTTAAGCTGCGTTCGGGCTGTTCAAAATCAACTGAACCCCATTCATCAGGTCACGGCTGTAGTCACTCTGTCCGCCGTAGGCTTTAATTGCAGCATTCGCAAGGCTCGTGGCAATCGTCGCAGCCGTATCGCGCTCATCTTGCTTGATATTCAAATCCCGGGAGAAATACGTCAGCTTCAGCACCGTAGCCTTAAGCGCCTCGGGGTGCATGTTCTGGCCACTCAGGCAGAACTTCCGCACATCAGAAATCAGCGCCCCCGCTTCAATCTGTCCCAGTTCTGCAAAAGACGTAGGCTTAGTAAAATCAGGCATGGTAACTCCAGTAAATATATGACAATCGCTTCGTTGCGCTTAACCCTCAAAAAAGTAAGGCCATAATGGTCACTAGGCAACTAAAAAGGCTGCCTAAAGGCAGCCTTAAATCCTCCTCCAAGGAAAAGTTAGGAGCGCTTCGCAAGGCTCGTCACGTCGCGGCGGGTTGGGCCGGTGTAAAGCTGGCGCGGGCGGCCAATCTTCTGGTCCGGCTCACCAATCATTTCCATCCAGTGGCTAATCCAGCCCACGGTGCGTGCCAGTGCAAACAGGCAAGTAAACATCGGGGTCGGAATACCAATCGCACGCAGAATAATGCCGGAATAGAAGTCCACATTCGGGTAAAGCTTGCGCTCAATAAAGTAGGGGTCGCTCAGCGCCACACGCTCAAGCTCCAGCGCAATTTCAAGGGCCGGGTCTTTCACGTTCAACTCTTTCAGAACCTCATGGCAGGTCTCGCGCATAATCTGGGCACGTGGGTCAAAGTTCTTGTAAACGCGGTGACCAAAGCCCATCAACTTGGTGTCGCTCAACTTGTCCTTCACCTTCTCAACAAAGGCCGGCACATTTTTCACATCACCAATTTCCTGCAGCATTTTCAGCACAGCTTCGTTGGCGCCACCATGCAGCGGTCCCCACAGGGTCGCCACACCGGCAGCTACGCAGGCAAACGGGTTGGCACCGGAAGACCCCGCCAAACGCACGGTCGAAGTACTCGCATTCTGCTCATGGTCGGCATGGAGGGTGAAAATCCGGTCCATCGCACGTTCCACAATCGGGTTAACCTCGTAATCCTTGGTCGGCACGGCAAACATCATACGCAGGAAGTTACCGGAGTAGCTCAGGTTGTTATCCGGGTACATGAAAGGCTGTCCGACGGAATACTTATAAGCCATCGCCACCAGCGTCGGCATCTTCGCAATCAGGCGGTAAGCCGTCACTTCGCGGTGGCGCGGGTTATGAATATCAAGGCTGTCATGGTAGAAACTCGCCAGCGCCCCAGTCACACCACAGAGAATACTCATCGGGTGCGCATCGGGCCGGAAACCATGGTAGAACGTCGCCACCTGCTCATGCACCATGGTGTGGTCCATCACGGTATCTTCAAACTTCTCAAGCTCGGCACGCCCCGGCAGCTCACCAAACAGCAACAGGTAGCAAACTTCAAGGTAGCTGGTCTTTTCAGCCAACTGTTCAATTGGGTAACCACGGTAAAGCAGCTCACCCTTGTCGCCGTCAATGTAGGTGATACCACTCTGGCAAGCCGCCGTGCTCATAAAGCCCGGGTCATAGGTGAACATGCCGTTGTTCTTATAAAGGCTGCGCACATCCGCCACATCGGGGCCTACAGTGCCTTTTAATACGGGCAGGGTCACGGTTACCGTGCCATCGCCACCACTATTCACGCTGGAACCACTCCCGCTACTGCTCATGCTTGTACCACTTGAAGATTTATTTAACTTAACGACATTCGCCATCGGGGTATTCCCTGTTTTCTTTTTATAACCGAATGGTGTCACCTTACGCTGCACCGCAACAACGCGTCAACCGGCGTAACCTGTCTTGCCGCATCCTTCACCAACCCCCTTGCCACAAATCCGCCACGGCTGTAATACCGCATACAATTTAGCTCCATCGCTCCTGCCGGAGGCCCCCGTTTATGCACCTAACCCCCACACAACTGCTGGATTATCTCGAAGCCGCCACCACAGCCGCCCGTGCCGCATCTCCCACAGTGCCCCCACACCCCATCTGGTGCGCCCAACCGCACACCACGGGCTTCTGGCTTCGGTCTTGCTTCACCCACTACGGCCAGTATGCCGCGCTGGATGTCCTCCAAGGCCGCCCTGCCCTACCGGTCTCGTGGCACATTCTGGTCTATCCCAACACCGGCTGGCCGGATGTACTTGCGGAAGGCAAACTCCCCCATCCCTAAGGCGGCGCTCCCCAGCGTCGCCTTTTTTCTTGCCCAAACATCGTAAATTCATCATACTGAATACAGTTTAGTCCTTTTTTCTTTTCTTACCATGTCCTCCAATCCTCAACACCCATCGTCACTCTCGCTGGTTCTGCAATTCCTCACCCCTGCCCTCACGGCTGTCGCCGCCTTCATCATCGGCCTGCTCCCTGGCACGCCTTACTGGCTGGATGTTCCCCTGCTCCTCATCGCCACCTGGCAGGTGCTGAAACTCAGCATCAAGGTCTTTTCCAGCACCATGCACACCTGGCAAGCGTCGGACAGCCTCGGCACCTACATAACCTACTTCCTGCCCATGGCCGCATTCTGGTTCGCCATGGCGGAATTCCTCCCCGTCACTGGCCTCTGGCTCGGGGCATGGGTGGTCCTCGCCATCGTCGGCACCGCCCTCACCTTGGGCCTCACGCTGCTGATATCCGTCATCCTCTCCAAATAACGAAAAGGCGGCCCCAAAGGCCGCCTTTTCCATTGCATACATATTTACACACTGATATACCAAAGAAATACCAATCGTTTCCCTCAAGCATGGAGTCCTCCAATGCCCATCTCGAAGAAAACCTACATCGTCATCCTCATGGCCATTGTGATTGCAGGCATTGGCATCGGCGCAGTCTTTGCGGCGTCCTTCACACCGTTTCTTATCGCCGCAGCACTGGTCGCAGCACTCGTATCAATGCTGAAATACATGCACCCCACGGGTTACATGATACCTCACGGCATCGTCACCGCCGCCTTTGTCACGGCAGCCATCAGCCTGATAACCGGCTTCATCTTCGCCCAGCCGGATACCACTTTTCTTCAAGGAACGCTGCTGGCCCTGTTTTTTGGTTATCAAACCTACAACATGCTCAAAGCAACCATCATGCATAACTTCTAATCCGAACCCCAAAAAGGCGGCCCCAAAAGGCCGCCTTTTCAGTTGCGCAGCAACATTCTCAGCCCCCCGCCAGCGCGAGGCTACAAACGGTGATCCCAGTGCTTTTTGGCCGGGCGCCGAATACATAAAAAGCGTATTTCAGACCGGCCAAAAAGTGCTGGGGCGCCGTTTTAGCCCGCGCCCCTCTCGAAGCTACGAAACCACGCCCATTTCGCGGAAGTGAGCTAACATCATCGGGTTAATATTGAACCCCTGCGGCAATCGTACCGTCGCCGGCCCCTGCGCACTGGGCACAATCATCTTAATCGTCGTATGGCCCTGCGGTGCCTTGTCCAGCACACTCTTCACCTTCTTCATCGTCAGGGCGTCAGCAATGTTCAGCACAATCTCGCTCTTGCTGCCCAGCACTTCGGAAAGAGTCTTCACGCTATCCGCACTCACGCGCAACCGCTGCTCAGCATCCAAACCAACTTTCACGGTCACAACCAGCGGCTGGGTGCCTTCAAGGTAACTCTGGCAGGCCGCATAAGTCTCGGGGAAGAACGCCACTTCGCACTGCCCACTGGGGTCGCTCAGGGTCACAATCCCCATGCGGTCGCCTTTTTTGGTCTTCACTTCGCGCACGCCGTGCATCAGTCCGGCAAGGCGGCACACACCGCCCCCCTCTGCCGCAAAACTCTCAATATCAACCATATCTTTCAGGGATGCCAACCGCCCCAGCTCCTCCGCAAACGCATCAAGCGGGTGGGAACTCAAATAGAACCCCACCGCCTCCGCCTCATACTGCAAGCGGCTCAGGTAGTCCCAGCCGTCACTGGGCTTGCAGCCGCTCATGTAGGCCGCGGCGTCCACTTTGTCATCCCCACCGCCAAACAGGCTGGCTTGCCCGCTCACACGGGCCTCTTGGCACGCCGCCCCATACGCCAGCAATTGCTCGATGTTAGCAAACAGCCAGTCACGGCGTTTATCAAGGCTGTCCAGCGCTCCGGCCTTAATCAGCACTTCCAGCTGGCGCTTGTTCAAACAACTCGGCTCAACCCGCGCCAGCAGGTCCCAAATGGAACTGAATTTCCCCCTTTTCTCGCGCTCGGCCACCAACTGCCGCATCGCCTCTTCCCCAGCCCCTTTCAAAGCCGCCAGCGCATGCCGCACAGCCCCATTATGCCCAGCCTCAGTAGCTAAATCACCCGCACCGCCAGCCCCGCCACCATCTTGTTTCTTGTTTCTTGTTTCTTGTGTCTGCTCAACACTAAACATCACCTCGCTCTCGTTCACATCCGGCGGTAACAGGGCCACACCCAGCTTGGTAAGCTCCAGCTTGTACCGGAACAGCTTCTCATGGTTGCCGCGGTCATATGTCATGGTGGAGGCCATGAACTCTTTCGGGTAATGCGCCTTCATATAGGCGGTCTGGTAGGAAATCAGCGCGTAGGCCATACTGTGGGCCTTGTTAAAGCCGTACCCCGCGAACATCTCCATCAGCCCGAAGATACGGTTAGCATCTTCTTCGTTAATCTGGTGGTGCTCCCACGAACCCTTCACGAAAACAGCCCGCTCCTTGGCCATTTCCGCAGGGTTTTTCTTACCCATCGCGCGGCGCAGCATGTCGGCCCCGCCAAGGGTGTAACCCGCTAGCACACGGGCCATCTGCATCACCTGCTCTTGGTATACGGCAATCCCGAATGTAATCTTCAGCGTCTCTTCCAACAGCGGGTGGGGGTAATCCGGCGGCTCCTGCCCCAAGCGCACGGCAAGGTATTTCGGAATCAGGTCCATAGGCCCCGGCCGGTAAAGCGCAATCAGTGCCGAAAGCGCTTCAAGGTCATCCGCCTTCATCTTCTTGGTCAGCTCGGTCATTCCGGCGGACTCTATCTGGAAAACCCCCACCGTCGCGCCGGTCTTCAGCATCTCGTAAGTCTTGGTATCGCGTAAATCAATCTTCGCCACGTCAAAGTGCGGCTCGTAACTCTTGCGCACCATCACTTCCGCCCCACGAATGACGGAGAGCGTCTTCAACCCCAAAAAGTCGAACTTCACCAGCCCCGCATATTCCACGTCTTTCATGGAGAACTGGGTCACCTGCATCGGCGCGCGCGGGTCCACATAAACTCCGCACACCTCGTCAATCCGGCGGTCGGCAATAATCACCCCTGCCGCGTGGGTGCTCGCGTGGCGGTAACAACCTTCCAGCTGGAGGGCCACATCCACCAACCGCTTAACATCTTCTTCCTCGTCATAGCGCGCCCGCAAACGCTCATCCGCATCCAAAACTTCCTGGATAGGCGGCGGGTTGGCCCCCTCGGGAATAAACGCCGCCACCTGTCCCACAAAGTTGTAAGGCAGGCCCAGCACACGCCCCACATCGCGCAAACACGCCTTCGCCTTCAACGTCCCAAACGTAATAATACTCGCCACCCGGTGCGCCCCAAACCGCTCCCGCACATACGAAATCACCTCTTCGCGGCGGTCTTGGCAAAAGTCCACGTCAAAGTCCGGCAAACTCACCCGCTCAGGGTTCAAAAAGCGCTCGAAATAAAGCTCCCACCGCATCGGGTCAAGGTCGGTAATCTCAAGGCACCAAGCCACCAAACTCCCCGCACCGGAACCCCGCCCCGGCCCCACCGGAATCCCATGCGCCTTCGCCCACTTAATGAAGTCGGACGTTATCAGGAAGTACCCGTCAAACCCCATCCCGATGATGATATCCAACTCATACTGCAAGTGCTTCTCATACGCCGCCTTGGCCTCGGCCCGCGCCGCCGCCTTGCCTTCTTCCGTATCCGCCCCAGCTTCCACTCTGGGGTAAACGTGGTCAATCAAACGCCGCTCCAGCCCTGCAAAACTCTGCCGCTTAATCACTTCGGCAACCGGAGTATCCCCATCAAACTCCCACTTGGGCATGAACATCTGCTTCACACTTACGGCACTGAGGAGGAAACCGCACCGCTTCGCAATCTCCACTGTATTGGCACACGCTTCCGGCAGGTCTTTGAAAGCCGCCAGCATGTCCGCCTCACTTCTAAAGTGGTGGTTTGGCGTAAACTTCCGCCGCCGTGGGTCATCCATCGTGGTGCTGTCGCCTATCCCAATCAGCACTTCAAACGCCTCAAGGTCACTGGCTTTTAAAAACCGACAATCATTCGTCGCCACCAGCGGCAACCCCGCCGCCTCCGCCACCTGCCTCAGCGCCGCCTCAGTCGCTTTTTCCTCTACGCCCTTCTCACCACTCCACCCATGGCGCTCTAACTGAACATAAAACCGCCCGCCAAAAGCCCCTGCAATTTTCTCAACCACCTCACCCGCCTGCCCCAGCGCCAGCGCCTTGGGTAAAAATCCGCGCTCATACGCGCCACTCAGCGCAATCAGGCCCTCGTTCAGCTCCAGCACGCGCTCCAGCGCAATGCCCGCATCCCCCTTATCCAGTTTGCGGAACTGGCTCTCACTCACCAGTTTCGCAAGGCTTTTCCACCCCGCCGCATTGGTCACCAGCAACGTCAGGTAGCCAATGTGCTCATTGGTCTGCAAACTGCTCACCACTTCGCGCAGAACCACCGGCAGCTCGCACCCTAAAATCGGTTGAACCCCCTCGCCCGGCATATACTTGCTGGCTTCCACCATCCCGAAGAGGTTCTCAAGGTCCGTCAACCCAACCGCGGGAAACTCCCCCTTCGCCGCCGCCTTCGCCAGCTTTTTAACCGGAACCATGCCCTCAAGCAGGCTAAAGCTGCTCTTGCACGTCAAATGAATAAATCCCGGGGTCCCCATCCCGTTACCATACTCACTTTACTCCGCGCCCGAAAGCCCCATGCCCAATCCGGAACCTAAAAAAAGAGGCCCACGGCCCCTTTCACAATAAAATCATGGCAACCTACATCGCCATCAAAACCCCGTCCTCCATGCGCATCTGCACGTCGCAACGTGCCGCCAGCTCCATGTTGTGAGTCACAATCAGCGCGCTCATGCCCTCTTCTTTGATAAGTTTGAAAAGCATTGCCACCACCTCATCCGCCGTGTGCGGGTCAAGGTTGCCGGTCGGCTCATCGGCCAGCAGTAATCTGGGCTTGTTCATCAACGCCCGCGCAATCGCC
>JAIXZU010000001.1 GCA_027489415.1 Alphaproteobacteria bacterium | reverse complement strand
TGGATTACAAGCTGACACCCAGCCTGAGTGCGGGTAGCAACGCACTGGCCGTGCCGGTGGTGATTAAAGGCCCACTGACGGCGCCGAAAATTGGCGCTGACCCTGCCTTTGTGAGCAAGCTTTCCGGCCGCCTTGCGGGGGAAGCGCTGAAAGGCGTGCTGGGCAAGGAAGCGGGGAAAGCCGTGGGTGGCGTGCTGGGCGGGGTTATTTCCGGACAGGGTGTGACGCAGGAGGGAATTGGCTCCCTGATTGGGGCTTTTGGTAAGAAGAGCAGCCCGACGGAGGCGGTTTCCGGTTCCAGCCAGCCTGCGCAGCCGACGGTGCAGGACTTGTTCAATGCCTTTGGTAAGAAATAGCTAAAAAGCCCGGGAAACCGGGCTTTTTCGGATGAGTGAGCGGTTGAGTTGGAGCGAGAGTGTGATGTTTGAGTGAAAGAGAGCTGTTCCGACTTATTTGAGGATGATCCGGTTTTTGTGGAGGGATTCGACGACGGTGGGGTCCGCGAGGGTGGAGGTGTCCCCGAGCGTTGCGAGGTCGTCCGTAATGATTTTGCGGAGGACGCGGCGCATGATTTTCCCCGAGCGGGTTTTGGGGAGGGCGGGGGCCCATTGGATGGCGTCCGGTGACGCTAGCGCCCCGATTTGCGCGCGCACCAGTTTGACCAGTTCGGCACGGAGTTCTTCCGACGGTGTGGTGGATACCGTGAGTGTGACGAAGGCGTAGATGCCTTCCCCCTTGATGGGGTGCGGGATGCCGACGACGGCGGCTTCCGCGACGTTCGGGTGCAGCACGAGGGCGGATTCGACTTCCGCAGAGCCGATGCGGTGGCCGGAGACGTTGATGACGTCGTCCACGCGGCCGGTGATCCAGTAGTAGCCGTCAGCGTCCCGCGTGGCGCCGTCCCCGCTGAAGTAATAGCCGGGGAAGCGTTTGAAGTAGGCTTCATGGAAGCGCGGGTGGTCGTTCCAGAGGGTTTGCATCTGGCCCGGCCAGCTGCGGGCGATGGCGAGGTAGCCTTTGGCTTCGCCCTTTTGCGGTACGGCGTTTTCATCCAGCAGCACCGGTTCGATACCGAAGAACGGATGGGTGGCCGAGCCCGGTTTGAGCGGTGTGGCACCGGGGAGGGGGGTGATGAGGAAACCGCCGGTTTCGGTTTGCCACCAGGTATCGACAATCGGGGCGCGGGCTTCGCCGACGGTGTGATAGTACCAGTCCCAGGCTTCGGGATTGATGGGCTCGCCGACCGTGCCGAGGATACGGAGGGTTTTGCGAGAGGTTTGGTGGACGTGATCGTCCCCCTGCGCTTGGATGGCGCGGATGGCGGTGGGGGCGGTGTAGAAGAGGGTGACTTTGTGTTTGTCCACCACCTGCCAGAAGCGGGACCAGCTGGGGTACTGGGGTACGCCTTCGAACATGACGGTGGTGGCGCCGTTTGAAAGCGGGCCGTAGACAACGTAGCTGTGGCCGGTGATCCAGCCGACGTCCGCCGTGCACCAGAAGATGTCGTTTTCGCGGACGTCGAAGGTCAGTTTATGCGTGAGCGTGGCATAGAGCAGGTAGCCGCCGGAGCCGTGGACCACGCCCTTCGGTTTGCCGGTGGAGCCGGAGGTGTAGAGGATGAAGAGGGGGTCGGTGGCTTCGACAAAGGTAGGGGGGCAGATGTCCGGTTGATTCGGGACGAGGTCGTGCCACCAGAGGTCCCTTCCTGTTTGCATCGGGACGGGGGCGTCCGTCACATGCAGGACGATGACGTGCTCCACGGACGGAGTGTTGCTGACGGCGTCGTCGGTGAGGGCCTTGAGCGGAATGGTTTTGCCCCCGCGGCGGCCTTCGTTGGCGGTGATGACGACTTTGGCTTCGGAGCTGGCGATGCGTTCGCGCAGGGATTCCGCACTGAAGCCTGCGAAGACGACGTTATGGATGGCGCCGATGCGGGCGACAGCGAGCATGGCGATGGCGGCTTCGGGGACCATCGGCATATAAATGGCGACGCGGTCCCCCTTCACCACGCCCAGTGACTTGAGGGCGTTCGCGGTTTTGGAGACTTCGGTGAGGAGTTCTGAATAGGTGAGGGTGCGGGTGGGGTGGGACGGTTCGTCCGGTTCCCAGATGATGGCGGGTTTGTTGGCGCGTTCGGGGAGGTGCCTATCCAGGCAGTTCACGGAGACGTTGAGTTCGGCGCCTTCGAACCAGGAGACGCGGGGAATGGAGTAGTCGGAGCTGCTGACAGTGTGCCAGGGTTTGTGCCAGAGGATGTGTTCCTGCGCCGCCTGCGCCCAGAAGGCGTGGTTGTTGGCGAGCGATTCTGCGTGGAGGTACTGGTATTCGTCCTGCTTCACGTGGGCGCTTTGGGCCAGCGGGGCGGGGATGGGATAGAGGGTTTTGGAGTCTGACATGGTGGGGTGCTTTCCTGGGCACTTAATTTATGCTGCGCCAGCGCAAAATACACCCCGAAATGAGCCTGACAGGTGTATGACAATAGCGATTTTTGGTAATTTATGTGTTTCATATCATGTATTTAGCTTGTCATTATGGCTTTGGTGCATTGCAATACAGGGAGAAAGCGGGAGCAAGCGGTGGAAACGCTTTATTCCGTGCGGGTTTTGTGTTCCGCTAGCAGTATGAAAAAAACCGGCGTTTGTTGGACATTTTCGGCCCTTTTGGTGGGGATTTGCAGTGTGGCCGGTGTGGGAAATGTGCAGGCGGCGTGGTATTGGCCGTTTGGCGATAGCGGGATTGATTATGCGGTAGAGCTTAAAGGCGTGGAGCCGGAGCTGGAGGCGTGGTTGCGAGAGCTGAAGTTGGATAAGCCTGACACTAGCCGTGACATTCTGACCCAGATTGACCTTGAACAGGAGCTGTCGGTGCGCGGTGAGCGTGTGCGGCTGGCACTGGAGGCTCAGGGATACTATGACGGGGTGATTCTGCCGCGTTTGGAAGAGGGGGAGACGGCGGTGCTGCGGTATGACATCCGGCCCGGGCCGCGTTACCGCGTGGGGGCGGTGAATGTGGTGTGGGAGGGCGTGCCGCTTAAGGATGTGAGTGTCACGGTGTTCCAGACCAAGGTGGGAGAGCCGATTCAGGCACAGGTGATTCTGGATGATGCCAAGGCGCTACTGGAAACAGTGGGGCGGCGCGCGTGTTTGCTGAAGCTGGAGGTGAGCCCGCTGGTGAAGTTGCAGGAAGGAAGGCGCGTGGGCGAGGTGGTGTTACGCGTGCGGCATGGGGCGGTGGCGAATTTCGGGCCGACGACAGTGAGTGGCACCGTGCGTGTGCGCAAGGACGTGGCGATGCGTGACGTGACGTGGCGCGAGGGGCAGTGCTACCGTGAGAGGTTGGTTGAAGAGACGCGGAGCAAGTTGATTGAAAACCAGTTGTTTTCCTCGGTGAGTATTTCCCACACCGCGGTGCCGGACAGCAATGGGGAAGTGCCGATGGCGATTACCGTCAAAGAGCGGGCGGCGCGGACGCTGCGCGCGGGGGGGAGTTTTTCCAGCGATGAAGGCGTGGTGCTGAGCAGTGGGTGGGAGCACCGCAACCTGTGGGGCGGAGGCGAGAAGCTTACGGCGGACCTTAACCTCGGGCAGGAAGAGCAGGGGCTTGAGACAAGCCTGCGGTTGCCGGATTTTGGGGCCGACACGCAAACGTTGGTATTGACCGGCGGGCTGGGCCATGAGGAGCGTGATGCGTATGTGGCGGATACCTTCAAGGTGGGGGCGAGTGTGGAGCGGAGGCTTGCGCGGTTCTGGCGCGCGGGGCTGGGAGTGGGGTTTAATTTGACCCAGACGGAAGATGTATTGGCGGGGAACAGTGAGTACGGGCTGCTGAGTTTCCCCGGGTTTATTGAATATGACAGCCGCCGCAACGTGCTTGACCCGAAGCGCGGCTGGTTGGCGAATTTGAGTGTGACGCCGTACACGGAGACGTTTGGTGATGGGGGGCAGTTTGTGAAAACCCAAGGCAGTGTACAGACCTACCTGACCGGCCGCAGTTTGCCGCTGAGCCCGACGCTGGCGTTGCGCGCGGCGGGGGGGAGTATTTTCGGGGCCGAGGGACAGGATGTGCCGGCGGATATCCGCTATTATGCCGGAGGTGGCGGCAGTGTGCGCGGGTATGGCTACCAGACGCTGGGGCCGCGTAAAGCCGGTGAAGTGGTGGGAGGCAGCAGCTTTGTGGCGGCGAGTGCCGAGGCGCGGCTGCGGTTTACGGAGGAGTTTGGCGGCGTGGTGTTCATGGACAGTGGTAACGCGTTTGACGGCACCATGCCGGAGAGTGATGCGCGGCTGTACAGCAGTGCGGGGGTGGGAGTGAGGTACTTTACGGCGATTGGGCCGATAAGGGCTGATATTGCGGTGCCGCTGGACGGCAAGGATGTGGGGGCGCGGGGGTATGCGGTGTATGTGAGCATAGGACAGTCCTTCTGATGAGAGTATTAAAGTGGTTGCTGTTGAGTGTGCTGCTGGTGCTGGTGGCAGCGACCGCTTTGGGCGCGTGGTTGCTGGCGACCCAGCAGGGCCGAAATGTGTTGATGGCACGCGTGAATGCGATGACGGGCCAGCTTGCGATGCCGGTGGAGCTTGGGCGGTTGGAGGGACGGCCGTGGCGTGATGCGCGTTTGGGATATTTGCAGGTGGCGGATGCGGGCGGGGCTTGGTTGCGGCTGCAAGATATCCGCCTCCTGTGGCGGCCGCTGGCGTTACTGCGTGGGCAGGCGCCGTTTGAGATGCTGGAGATTGGGCGTGTGCAGGTGGTGCGGTTGCCGGAGCTTCTAGACCAGCCTGCGCAAGGTGACGAACAGGCGCCGGTGGATGTGGTGGGGTACTTGCGCTGGGTGCCGCGGGAGATTCGTTTACCGGATGTGCTGATAGAGGCTGCGGTGGCGGGAGCGCGGCAGCGGTTGCAGGGGAGCATGACAGGTGTTGGACAGACCCGCGCCCTGACGGTGGCAACGCTGGAGGGGCCGGTGACGCAGGTGAGTGGCACGCTGCTGGTAGAGGCGGCGGATGCGGGGGCGCTGGAGATGGCTTTGCGAGAGGCGCCCCAGGGTGTGCTGGGCGGCATGATGCGGTTGCCGCGCACGGACGGGATTGATGCAACGATGGCGGTGAGTTTGCGGGATAATGTGCTTGAGGTAACGCGGTTTGATGCGAGCTTCGGGCAGAGCCGTGTGGAGGCGGTGGGACGTGGCCAGCGTGACGGGCAGGATGTGCGGGCGAGCATACGTGTGGCGGTGCCGCAGTTGCGGGCGTGGCAGGGGTGGTTGGGCGAGGACATTACGGGGGCGGTTTATGCGGCGGCCGAGGTGAGCGGCAGCTTGATGAGTCAGGAAGGGGTTGGGGTGAGTGTGGTGGCGTCCCGCACCGATGTTTCCTATGACACTTACAGCCTGAGTGGTGTGCAGGGGCGGATGAATGGGCGTGTAGCGGCGCGGGACGGCGGGCGCATGCTGGAGATGATGCTGGACGGCGGCGGGACGTTGCGCGGCGTGGGCAAGGGGGCTTACCCGTTAACATTGGTGGGCCGGGTTTCCGGCACCGAAGGGATTGATGATGGACGCTGGGAAGGCGATGTGAACCTTGGCATGGTGCGGGCGGGTGAGCGCGCGCAGGTGCGGGTGGCGGGGGCGGGGGGAGTTTCGCCGTTGACGGTTGTGGGTGACGTGAGCGGGAGTTGGGTGCAGGGGCGGCAGGTGTTCCGGTTTGCGAGTGGTTTGGAGATGACGCCTACGAGGTTGGGTGCAGAACGGATGATGGTGACGGGGCCGGGGACGGCGGTTTCGGGCAGTTTAGCGGTTGATTTGGTGAGTTTGACGGCGGTGGGGCGTGGCGCGGTGCGGGTGGATGACCTGCGCCCGCTTGCGGCGCTGGCGGGCGCGGATGCGCAGGGTGAAATGAATGCGGGATGGGCGCTGGACGTGCGCAGTGGTGTGCAAATGGTGAACGTGCGGCTGGACACACTGGCGGTGCGTTATGCGGGGCAGGAGATTGAGTTACGGCAGCCGGCGCGGCTGGAGTGGGATGGCGTGCGGGGGGTGGTTTCCCCTTTGATGCTGGAGGTTGCGGGGGGAACGGTACTGGTGCAGGGCACGGTGGCACAGGAGCGGGTGAGTGCGACGCTGGTGGCGCAGGGAATTGAGGTTGCCCGTTTGACGGGCGATGACACGGTGAGCGGGCGGCTGGGGATGCAGCTTAAAATGAGTGGGCTGAGTAGCGCGCCGGTGGTGGTGGCTAACGGCACGTTGCGTGGCGAGATGGGCGAGCGGCCGCTGGACGTGAGCCTGCAGGGCAACTGGCGGCAGAACCAGTTGGCGGTCACGGGGGAGATTCAGGCCGATGCGCTGCGTGGGAAAGTGGATATCCGTGTGGCGGGCGGGCTGGGGCTGGTGCCCTTCCGGCTGGGGATTGATGCGGAGAGTGCGCTGCGTGGGCGGGTGGATGTGAATATGGACCTTTCCCGATTGAACCCGCTGCTGTGGGCGAGCAGGCAGCAGGTGGCGGGACAATTACAGGGAGACTTATCGCTTGGGGGGCGGTTGGGGGCGCCGGACGTGGGCGGTAAGGTGACGTTGCGGAACGGGGAGTATTCCCATAGCACCACCGGAGTGTGTTTGCGGAATGTGGAGGCCGACCTGATTGGCAACCGTGACCAGATTGTGCTGGAGCGGCTTGCGGCGCGGGATGATACCGGTGGAGAATTGAATGGCCGCGGGCGCGTGGGACTGAGTGGGAACATGGCGTTGGCGGCTGAGGTGATGGTACAGCGGTTGCGGATTTTCTGTGGCGGGCCGGTGCTGGGAACGGTGGATGGCAACATTGCCTTGAACGGCACTTTGCCGCTGCACACCGTGAGCGGGCGCTTGCTGGTGGGGCCGCTGACGGTGCAGGTGCCGGGAGCGAGCGGGGCTGCGGATATTCCCCAAGTGGAGACGATACGGGTGCGGGCGAATGAGCGTGCGGAGCAGGCGCCGATGACGACTGCCCGACTGCAGGTGGAGCTTGAGGCGCCGCGGGAAATTTACGTGCGCGGGCGGGGGTTGGATGCGGAGTTTGGTGGGGCAATTAGTGTGCGGGGGACGACGGATGCGCCGCTGTTAAATGGTAGTTTGAAGGCGCTGCGCGGGCAGTTCACGCTGCTGGACAGGACGTTGCAGCTGCAAAATACCAGTGTGCGGTTTGAGGGGGCGGTGCCGCCTTCGCCTTACCTTGATGTGAATGCCGTGAGCCGTGTGCAGGGCACCGAGATTACCCTGCATGTGGGGGGCAGTGCGCTGAAGCCTTCGATTGACCTGCGCAGTGAACCGAGCCTGCCGCAGGACGAGTTGCTTGCGATGCTGTTGTTCGGGCGGACATTGGAGAATATTTCGGCGTTCCAGGCACTGAAGCTGGCGCAGGCGACCCGGGTGCTGGCGGGGCTGGATTCCGGCGAGCCCGGACTACTTGATAAGGCGCGTGACACGTTGGGGGTGGATACGCTTGAAGTGGGGAGTGGTGACGAAGGGGGTGGTGTGACGGTGACGACGGGGAAATATCTGACTGATGACATATATTTGAGCCTTGAGCAGGGAGCCGAGCCGGAAGACCGGAAAGTGAAAACCGAACTGGAGCTTCTGCCGAATGTAACCGGCCATACGACCGTGGACGGCGCTGGCGGCCAGAGTTTCGGGCTGGAATGGCGGCGGGATTATTAGGCTTTGTAACGTGGGTTTTTGAAGTTGTGTTAATTTAGACACTTCGTTTCGTTTATTGTTGGGGAGGGGCTACCTAAGTAGGATAGTCGCATGATATTACGTAGGACATAAAATAATAAGGCAGCAGGATGCTGTCATAATAAGAAAGACTCTTCATGAAGCGTAATGTACTCGCTCTGTCGTTACTTGGTGCTGCTACGGTGGTGGGTTCCGTGTGGGCTATTGAACAACAGCTTCAGGTTGCCGCCCGTATGCGGGTGGGACTGGCCTTTGCCAACGACGTGAACATGACTTTCACACCGGCCGGTACGGATTACATCAACTTCTATGGTACGCCTTCCAGTGCCGATACGGTGACGATGGGAACCAACGGTGCCCTGACTGCCAACACCAGCGTGTTTGAACCGACGAACACCACCGGTACGCCGGGTAGTGTGGACTTCACCGGGGATATCAATAGCTCCGTGAACATCAGCTGCACCTCCAGCGCGGTGATGGCGGAGACGGTTTCCAACACCACGATTACGGTTGACCAGCTTGAACTGCAGATGAACACCGGTACGGCGTTCGGGGTTGGTTCCCCCTACAGCTGTGCGGGCCTTGGCACCACGCCGCTGAGCTATGCGGTGCTGCCGAGCAATCAGATCCTCCTTGGTGGGCGCCTTGTAGGTAATGCCACGATTGAGACCGCTGTTTATTCGTCCGCCGTGGCGGGTGGTACGCCCGCGACCATTCGGGTGGTTTACCAGTAAGGATTGACTGGTTTGAGGAGGGGGTGCCCCCTCCTTTTTTTGTTTTCTGCTGGAATGGTGGGCGGCGAATATGGTGAGGCGGGAGTTTATGTTAGGCTTCAGGCAAGAAGATAAAGGGGACTTATGATGACTTTGCGCAGGACTTTCTGGATGGTAACCGGAAGCATGGTGTTGGCACTGGCCGGAATGGCATCCGCACAGGCTGAAAACCTGTTGGGTATTGCGCCGCTGCGGATTTTTTTAAGTGACACCAAAACCAGTGAAGTGCTGACGCTGACCAACCGTTCCCAGAAAGAGCTGACGTATAAGGTGGTGATGGAAGACCATGTGATGGACGAGCATGGGAATATCATCAAGCGCGAGGATTTCCCTTACAGTGCCAAGCGGATGCTGCGTTTTATGCCGCGGCAGATTACGCTGCAGCCCGGCCAGCGCCAGACGGTGCGTGTGATGGTGACCCCGCCCGAAGGATTGGCCGAGGGTGAGTACCACACCCACCTGCTGTTTGATGAAGTGGTGAAGCCCACGGCTGCGGAACAGGCGGAGATTGATGCGGGCAAGAGTGGTTTTAAAATGAAATTACAGGCGGCGTATAGTGTGGGACTGCCGTTGATTTACCAGCGCGGCAAGGTGGAGTCCGACCTTCAGTTGAAGGGTGGCAAGCTGGTGGTGCAGAAGAACGGGCGACCGGCGGTGCAGGTGACTTTGGCACGCAGTGGGAATGGTGAGGCCAGCGGGCTGGTGCGTGTGGTGGAAGCCGGAAATGACAGTGTGAACCTTGTGCCGCAGCGGAACATGCATGTGTACCGCGAGGCGGACATGGTGACGATTACGATGCCGATTAAGGATGACGTGCAGGCCAGTTTGCAGGCCTTGCAGAGCAAGAAATTGCAGGTGCGGCTGGAGCGGGAAGGCCGTGAGCCGCTGGTTGCGGACGTGACGGCTGAATAGGCTTTACGCTTCCCCCATTCCTAGTGGGTGGTAAGGTTGAGCGTTTTGATACGTGATTTCGTGGTGAGCGTGATGGTGCTGGGTGAGGTGCTGCCGGTGAGAATGGTGTAGGTGCCGAGCGGCAGGGCGCCGAATGTGTAGTAGCCGTCGTATTCGGTGCGGGTGGTGTCCACTTGCACATTCTGTTCATTGAACAGGGCGATTTGCTGGTTGGCGGCGGGGCCTTGCGGGGTGGAGAGCTGGCCGGAGATTTCGCCATACAACCGTAGCGCGTAGTCCAGCGTGCCGTTGTCCCCCGTGTGGGGCTTGACGTTGAGGGTGTCTGAGACTGGTTTCAGATAAATGTTCGGCAGGGTGTTGGTGTCGATTTCGAAGCGGACGAGGGTGCCGGGGGTGAGGTCCGTGAAAGCTGCCAGCCCTTGGGCGTTGGTGGTGACGTTGCTGCCGCGCTGACGGTTGGCGACGGTGACGTTGGGGAGCAGGGGTTCGGTGGGGTCGTACTTCATATTGTTGTTTTCGTCCGCAAAGACGCGGATGAGGGCCTGCCCTTGGCCGAGGGTGGCGTTGGGTGGCGCGAGTTTCCAGCGCGCCTGTGAGAGTTCCGAAACCTTGCCTTGCGGGACCAGCGCGGTGGCGAGGTTGACGCCGATATTCATGTTGCCGTTGCTGCTGGCCTGCCCTTGCAGACCCACGGCCCAAGGCCCGGCAGGCCAATAAACACTGGTGCCGAGAGAGGCGGTGTTGGGGGCGGTGAGTTGCTGCGTATAGTTGATGTTGGCGGTCTTGTTGGTGCTGAGGGGGACCTGGGTGGTGAGGTCGAACTGTTGTAACGGCGTGTTGCTGTCCGGCTGGTAGGTGAGGCCCATGTTGAAGGAACGGCCGAAGGCGTGGACGGCGGTTTCGAGGGTGCCATCCAGATTGGAATTTCCAGCCTGACGGCTGTAGGTGAGATTGTTGGTGGCATTGAGACCGCCCACGCCCACTGAGGTGCGTTGCGTGAAGCTTTGCCGTGTTGGCTGGGTTTGGAAGAGGGTGCGCCCGTAGCCGTAGGCGGTGTTGAAATTGGCTTTGCCGACGGTGAAGGGGAGGGCGATTTCGGCGTCTGTTGAGGTGAGTTCGTCGCGGTCGTCTGGGTCGTAGCTGAAGTTGCGGGTTTGGCCGAGGCGGAGGTCCGCCGTCGTCGTCAAGGGTGTGCGCAGCGTGGATTGCAGGGAGGAGCCGGCGCTACTGGTGAAGGCGTCCGTTGTAAGATACGTGGCGCCGATGGAGCCGCGCAGGCCGGTGCCGACGCCTTGCTTGGGCGGGTTGATGTTCTGGCTGTAGGGGGCTTCCCCCACCGTTTGGAAGGCGCCGAGGGTGGCGGCCCAGTTGGGGACGAGGCCTGTTGTGAACTGCGCCTGCGTGGTGGTGGCGGTGGTGGAGTTATTGCCGGGCATGCCGGGGATGAAGGCTTTGTTGGGTTGGTAGACGGCGGTGTCGTAGTGGACTTCGCCGACGTCGGGGATGTTTTCCCCCAGATAGATGGTTTCGCGGCGTTCGTCGCGTTCGCCGTTCGGGCCGTAGAGGACGATACGAAAGACGTTACGGCCGGCTTTGAGGGGGAGGGCGGTGAAGCGGTAGGTACCGGTGGCGTCGATGCGTTGGAAGGCGGTGAGGGCTTGGTCCTGATAGACTTCAACGTCCCAGTTGATGGGGGCGGGGCCGGTGAGGATGTATTGGTCCGGGTTATTCACTGTGCCTTCCGGCGTATTGTTGATGCGCAGGCCGCGGCCACGCGTGGTCAGGGCGCTGAGCGGCAGCGGGTTGGTGGTGATATCCCCCAGCCCGACATAACGGGCCTTCAAGGGGCCTAAGAGAGTTGGGTCGTCTGCGCGTTTCTGGAGGAGCAGGCTGCCGCCGGTGAGGCCGTTATCGCCATTCGGGGACTGGCTGAAGGACAGGGCAAAGTTGCTGGTGGTGCCGAAAATATCGTTTTCGGCTTGGAGCGTGAGGCCGCTGCTGAGGGCGGCGGTGTCCTCCGGTGAGTGGGCCAGATTGCTGGTGGCGCCGAGGCGCATGACGGGGAGGCTGAAGGTACTGTGGCGCGGGATGATGGTGTCCGACGGGAGGGCGGTAGGGCGGCGGACGCGTTCGGTTTCGGCCCAGGTGTCGATGCGTTTGGCGCGGAGGTCCCCCGGCAAAGGCGCGGGTGTGGTGATGTAGAGCTGGAGGAGGTTGTAGTCCAGCGTCGTGTCGATTCCGAGCCATGATTTGAGGGCGTCCGCGCGGATGAAGAGGTCGGTGGCGTGTTTTTCCATCTGGCCGGTGATGGGGAAGGTTTGCGTGCCCACCGTGGTGGTGGAAGTGCCCATGTTGATGACCAGTGTGTTGGTGGGCGACTGATACCAGCCGTGGGCGACACCTGCGGCGGCATTGACCTTGATGGGGATTTCCAGGAGCTGAGCGAGGGGCGTGAGTGGCAGCCAGAGGGTGTGGGCGTCGTCCTGGTAGACATCCAGCAGCGTGTTGCGCGGGATGGTGTTGATGGTGACGTCCACGGCGAGGAGTTCGTCTTCCGGACGGGTGATGGTGGGGATGGTGTCGTTAGGGGAGAGTTCGGAGTCGGTGAGGGTCGGGACGACGGGCGTTGCGACAACCTGCGGCTTGGGCATGAGCGGGCGCGACAGCACGCCGGTGAGGCTTGTGATGGAGGTGAGTGGGGCGCGAGCGGCGTTCAGCAACGGTTGCAGGGCGGGCTTGAGGCGCGCAGACGCCGCGCTGGTTAAGGGAGCCGTGGTGCGCGAGGTGGGGATGACGTTGGCTGCCGTGGGGGTGATGGCGAGGTGGGGGCGGACGGGTTCGGACAGGTTGGGCGCGGTGCGCAGGCGCATGAGTTCGGCGGGGCCGGGGCGGTTTAGGGGGGTGAGGGAGATGTCCGTTGTTGGCCAGCCGGTTTGCATGGCGACCAAGCTTGGTGCGGGTGGTAGGGCGGGTGCTTGCATGCGCTGGAGAGCGGGTTGCGGGGTCGGGGAGGATTCAGTCATGGGTATTAGTGGCATTGACGGAGCAGTAGGCCGGAGGGCCATGGGTTGGAGCTGGGCGTGGGCGACGCTGGCGGTAGCCCAGAGCAGGAGGGAGACGTGCAGGGGCTTCATTGGACGATGACCCTGAAAGAGGGTTGCGAGCCGCCGAGGTTGGAGCTCAGGTAGGTGCCGTTCTGGAGGGATTGGCCGTCCACCGCCAGCAGGCCGCCGATGAAGAGGGTGTTTTCCGACGCGGTGGCGGTGATGGTGTGGCTGGCGACGGAGTTATTCAGGCCTGCGCATTCGGTGCCCGCTGCATAGCTGCCGACATTGCTGGCGCCGATGACGAAGTTGACCGGTGTGATGGGCAGGGTGGAGCCCGCAGGGGCGGCGAGGATACCGGTGGAGCAGGAGATGGCGAGGGTGGTGCCGACGTCCGCCGCGAGTTCGAGCTGGCCCGGTGTACCGAAGCCGCTACCGGAGGTGTTGGCGCCGTAGGTGATGGTGCCGTTGGTGGCGAGGGTGATGTTGCCGGTGGCGGTGGGGTCGGTGAAGTCGATTGTTCCGAAGGAGATGTCCGCCAGTTTGGTGATGGTGAGGTCCGCGTACGTTGGGCTTCCCACAAACACCAGTGCGCACGCCACAGCGAGGGCCTGCCGGATGGTGCCTGTTTTGTTGTTTTTCCTCACACCCTGACATTAGGCTGCCGACGCGCTTCGAGCCAGAGAGATGCGTGATTGTTAGCCACTTGCTGTGGGTGGTGCGACGGTTTTTCTGATACCTTTGCAGCAACTGAAAGCACGCAGATGGCAAAAGACGCAAAACGACGGATTGTGGTGTGGGGTGGGGCAGGATTTGTGGGGCGGCACCTGCTGCCCAAGCTGGCCGAGCAGGGATTTGAGGTGGTGGTGGCGGGCCGGAGCAAGAGTGTGGCCGGATACGGCATGGTGAAGGCTGATATTACCAATGCAGGTGATGTGAAGCGCGCCTTGGCAGGTGCGTGGGGAGTAGTGAACCTTGTGGGGATTTTAGCAGAGCGCGGGCGTAGCTTTGAGGACATCCAGCTGCATGCGGTGCGGCAGTTGGCTAAGGTGGCGGTAGACGTGGGCGTGGAGAGGTTGGTGCATGTGTCCGCAGCGGGTGTAAGTGCGGAGAGTGGCAGTCGGTATGCGCGCAGCAAGGCGTTGGCCGAGGTAGTGGTGCGCGAGGTTTTCCCTACCGCACAGATTGTCAAGCCGGGGCTGATTTTAGGTGAGGGCAGCGGGTTTGCCGAGCAACTGGAACAGCTGACGCGTTTCAGCCCGATGATGCCGCTGATGGGCGGGGGCGGGACGAAGTTCAAGCCCGTGATGGTGGAGGATGTGGTGCGGGCGATTGTGGAGAGCTTGACTGTGCCCAAGGCCAAGGGCGGTGTGGTGGTGTGCGAGGGGGCACGGGAGGTGACTTTCCGGCAGCTGGCGACCGAACAGCTGAAAGTGATGGGACGCACGCGGGTGATGGTACCGGTGCCGTGGTGGGCGGCGGAGATTCTGGCACGGGTGATTGAAAAGGTGGATGAACTGACCGCCCACCGGCTGGTGCCTTGGTGGGCGGTGATTACGCGCGACCAGTTGGTGCAGTTGCGCGAGCGGAGTTAGTCCGGTTAGGACTCCTTTGACTTGCGGGATTGGCGGTCGAGGTGGGAGTCCAGCCACATTGCATTCAGGATGCCGAAGAGGACGGCGAGGGGGAGGCCGAGGACCCAGGCGAAGTACCACATGATGTTTGCTTTCTGTTATGTTGATTTGATTAATAGAAGTGACCGGTGCCGGAGGTGATGTCTTCGGTGCGGATGATGTCCCGCAGTTTGTGGAAGGCCCATGCGGTGTAGGTGAGGACGATGGGGACGAAGATGATGGCGGCGAGGGTCATTAGCCAGAGGGTGAGGTGGCTGCTGGTGCTGTCCCACACTGTGAAGCTATGCGCGGGGTTGAGGCTGCTGGTCATCATGAACGGGAACAGGGCGACGCCTGCGGTGGCGACGGTGCCAGCGACCATGCTGCCGCTGGCCGCGAAGGCGAGGGCGTATTTGCCACGAGCCAGCAGTAGCGAGCAGACCACTGCGCCCAGGACGGCAAACAGCGGCACGATATAGAGCAGGGGGTAGGCGTGGAAGTTACCGAGCCATGCTCCGGCAACCGTGGTGACGGTTTTCAGTTGAGGGTCCGAAGCGCCGCCATGCATGGCGGGTGAGGTGATGACCAGACCGTTCAGGTGACCGACCCAGAGGCCGCCGATGGCAAACAGCACCAGCCAGAGCAGGAGGCCGTACTGGGCGGTTTTGAGGGCGCGGGCGCGTACCGGGCCATCCAGCTTAGCAGCCATGAACACGGCGCCGTGGGTGGCGAGCATGGTGACGCTGATGACGCCGGTGAGGAGGGCGAAGGGTTTTAACAGGTGGAAGAAGCTACCGAGGAAGGTATCCACGTAGTGGGGCATTTGCATGTCGTCCAGATAAAACGGGACGCCGAGGAAGAGGTTGCCGAAGGCGACACCGAAGACCAAAGGCGGGATGAGGCCGGAGGCGAAGAGGGCGTAGTCCCACCCTCTACGGGCGCTGGGTTTGGCGAACTTTTGCCGGAATTCCAGTGCGACCGGACGCAGGATGAGCGAGAGCAGGACGAGGAGCATAGCGAGGTAAAAGCCGCTGAACGAGGCGGCATAGATGGCGGGGAAGGCCGCGAAAATGGCACCGCCAGCGAGGATGAGCCAGACTTGGTTACCATCCCAGAACGGGGCGATGGTGTTGATGATCTGACGGTTTTCGACATCCTTTTTGCCGAGGAACGGGTTAAGGAAGGCGACGCCCATGTCGAAGCCGTCCATCACCGCGAGGCCGATGAGGAGGATGCCGAGGGTGGCCCACCAGATGAGGCGGAGGGTTTCGTAGTCGAGGGGGAGGGGGATCATAATTCTGTGTTCCTGTGTTTTCGTGTTCTGTTTTCAGTGTTTAGATGATCGGTTGGGGGCCTTTTTGGGCGTATTTGACCATGAGCTTGATGTCGATGATCAGCAGGGTTGTGTAGAACAGGACGAAGGCCATGAGGCTGGTGAGGACCAGTGAGCCGGAGGTGGCGCTGGCGGCCATGCCGACGGGGAGGACGTCCTGTATCGCCCATGGTTGGCGGCCGTATTCGGCGACGATCCAGCCGAGTTCTGTAGCGACCCATGGCAGCGGGAGGCTATAGAGGGCGGCGCGCTGGACCCAGTTCGGTTCGAACCGGCGCTTGGAAGCATACCAGAAGGACATGGCAAACAAGATGATGAACCACATGCCGCAGGCGACCATGATGCGGAAGCTCCAGAACAGGACCGGCACGTTCGGCACCAGCGTTTGGTTGACGAGGTCCAGCTGTTCCGGTGTGGCAGTGGTGGGGTCGTAGCCTTTCGCCTTGATGAGCAGGCCGTAGCCGAGGTCTTCTGCGTGGGTGTTCAGGCGGGTGCGGGCGTCGGTGTCCTGCGGGTTGGCGCGGACGGCTTTGAGGGCTTCGTAGGCGAGTTTGCCGGTGTCCAGACGTGTGCGGGATTCGGCGAGGAGGTCGTGAATACCGGGCATTTCGGTTGTGAAGCTGCGGGTGCCGATGAGGCCGAGCACGTAGGGGATTTTGACCTCGAATTCATTGCGCATTTCGGTTTGATTGGGCCATGCGATGACGTTGAAGCCGGCGGGGGCGGGGTCGGTTTCCCACATGGCTTCGATGGCGGCCATTTTCATTTGCTGGCTTTCGTTCATGGTGTAGCCGGATTCGTC
>JAIXZU010000072.1 GCA_027489415.1 Alphaproteobacteria bacterium | reverse complement strand
TGTAACCCACAATACCTTCATGTCGTCCAACTTTGCGTCCATCCACATCCACAATATCGCCCGCTTTATCCGCTTCCGGCGCAAACTTCTTCACCACCGCCTTGTAGTCGCCACCGGGCACAAAGCAAATGTCGTAACTGTCTTTTTTGTGGTGAACATGCAAGCCCATGGCCTTGGAAAGCTCGCGCACCTGCGGCTTGGTCAACTTGCCTAGCGGAAACTCGAGAAAAGCCAGCTGCTCCGGCGTGGTCGTGAACAGGTAATAAGTCTGGTCTTTCGTCCCATCCTCCGCCTGCCGGATAACCTCCACCCCGCCCACGCGGTCTTTAATCACATAATGCCCGGTCACCAACACATCCGCCCCCAGCGTCTTGGCTTTGTCCAACAGCTCTTTGAACTTAATCCGCTGGTTGCACCGCACGCACGGTATGGGCGTCGCCCCTGCCAGATACGTCTCCACAAAGTCGTCAATCACGGCCTCTTTAAACGCGCTTTCCATGTTCAGAACATAGTGGGGTATGCCAATCGTCTGGCAAACCCGCCGCGCATCGTAAACATCGTCCAGCGCGCAGCAGGTTCCGAATTGCTTCGTCGTCCCGCCGTTGCTCGCGGGGGTGTAATCCCAAAGCTGAAGCGTCATCCCAATGGTGTTATACCCCGCCGCCTTGCACAACGCCGCCGTGGCACTGCTGTCCACGCCGCCACTCATCGCTACCACCACGGTCGTCTCGGAAGGGGCCTTTCCCGGAACAAGCGCCGGAATGCTCACGCCAAGGCCTTCCAAAAGCTCTGCCTGGTTCCTCGTTTCTGGTTCCTGGTTCCTCATACCCCCCATATAGTCCTATAACCCACTCCATTCAAGGGTTATTCCCAAGTTCCCGTAATACCAACCCCTTGCAATCCCTTAAATCTGAAAGTATACAAAAAACTGAATCTGAACCACCCATCCCATTTCTCTTGAACAGGAGGCCCCTATGGGCGCTCTCAACAACCTCTCATCCCCCCTGCACGTATTCTGCATTTTTGGTTCAGGCGATATCTCGTTGCCTACCAATCACATAGGTTTTGCTCGCCTAAAGGCCGTTTACGTCCATGAAGTCAATTTTGAACAGCCGCGAGGCATTTACGCCTTTTTCGGCTGTCATCAACCAAGTATGTTACATACCAAGCAAACCGAAGCGAAAATCATGGAAGAGTGGTTCAGGTATAAGTTTGCGAACCATGAGACAACCTATGGCCAGTACTCCGAGCTGCTCGAAAATCGCATTTTCACCCATGATCATGCTGATGTGAGCTCCATCAGCACCACCTGTGCCACCATCGTGCGGGAATATCTCGCTCATGGCCACCATGTAAATCTGGTCATCAACTGGCCTTACATACCACGCACCCGCTACCTCCTGCGCAAGCAGGCGGAAAGGGCAGGGCTTAGCTGGAGGGACGTCAAGCACCTCGTTCACAGCGCGCCGTGCGGCGGCACCTATCTGCCTTACGTGAAGGACATGAGCGCCCTCCGCGCCACCCTCTGGTGGACCAAAAAAGTCCTCCTTCGGGAAATCGGCGCCTGGGGCAAAGCCCTGCTGGACCCCTTCAGCGAAAAGTACAACCAAAACCGCGCATTCTGAAAATCAAAAAAGCCCCGCATCATCCTGATGCGGGGCTTTTCAATTCGGAACTCCGGTACGGCACGCGCCCCGGTTCATCGGCAATTTGGTCAATTTCGTTGGCCCACTTACAGAAAAAATAGCCGTCCTGCGGGTAGTGCCGTGCCATGTCACGCAGCGCCGCCGCCAAAATCAGGCATTGCCTGCGAGACGCAGCCACAAAAAATGCCTTTTTCATCATGGCGTAAATCATCACCACATAATCTTTGTCTTCTTGGCTCCATTCAGCATCTCGCTCCCAGTCGCCAGGTTTCATAAAAATGCTGACAACCTTGTCGTCAAATCTAACCGAAGTGCCTGTCATAGCCTCACTCCATCAAAAAAGGGTCACGGTGCTTTACTATGCCCAACCCCGCCGCTTCGTTCAATCCTCAAAACGCCTGTTCCATCAAAAAGCCGCCATTTGGCGGCTGGAGGTTATCCGTTGGCAGTTATCCTGCGTGGGGTTACCCCACCAAACCCACCACTTTGCACGGCCCGCAAACTGAACTGGTTCGCGCGGTCCGCATAAAAATCGCGGGCCTGCGGGGTGGTCGCCTTGGCCGCCATGCTACGAAAGTAAAGCACGGCCTGCGTAAATTCCCGCGCTCCGGCGCGGCGTAAAAAGCCCTCTTCGTCTCGCAAAAGCTGCCGGATACTCTCCATACCCGCATTCGGTAAATAACTTGCCATGTGCCTCTCCTTTTGAATTGGTTCTGGTTCATCATGGTAACGCCCTAACCTCAAAAATGTTGCACAGCACAATCGCAAGCGGCAGCAACCAAACATCATACGTGAATGTCATAAATGTCATACTCACCTTGGCTTCATTGCGGTTTAATGCATAATTTTGCTTCAAATACTCCCCATTAGGGAAAACTTGTGGCAGAGGACAAAAGTAATAAGAACGTGGACCACCTAATGCGCCAATTCCTGTCATGCCTGCTGTTGCTCGTGCTCGCCACGCTTTCAGCGCCATTCGCACAGGACTGGGGCGCCATCGCGAACATCTCCACCACCCTCGGCGTCAACGCCAATCGCCTTTGCATCGGCGAAGCATCGCGGGGGGACATCGGCTGTCCCACCTACGCCCCGTCATTAACGACGGCGGGGGACCTCGAACTCACCGCCGGCCTCACCACCAACAACATCAGCCTCACCACCACCGGCACCACATGGGGCTACCTCCGCAGCAACGCCTCCTACCTCCCTAATTTCAGCTCAAACGCCATCTCAACCACCAATATCACTGCGACAACCATCAACGGTATGGCGGTTAGCTCGTTGGGTGCCTCAGCCACCGTCATTTCCGGCACAACCACAATGGTCCCGAACTGGCCGGACGCCATCATGTGTCAACTCACCGGCAACACGAACTTCTATGATGGTTTAATAATAGTCTATCTCACCGCCGCCCCTTGGAATGGCGATAACCGCTACTACTATAAACCGACAGACAACCAATACACCGCCATCAACGCCTATATCAGCTTTAATTCGGATGGCAGCTTCCACGAAACATCTTTCGACGGCACCGTTTCCTGCGCAAACCGCACAATAACCACCCTTTATGCGGAAAGCAAAGCCTTCAACTTTATCGGCAACACGGGGGCAGGGGGAGGCTCCGCGATGGGGGACCGCCTCACCTCCGGCACGCTCTCCGTCACTGCCAACAGCACCACCAGCGTCGTCAGTCTAACCACAGCAGGCACCACATGGGGCTACCTCGGCACTACCGCTAGTTACATACCTAACTTGAGCACCAACGCCATCAACGGCACATCTGCAAGCAGTTTTGTCACAGCCACTAACCCGTCCTTGGGCTCTGTACTTCAGTACAACGGCGTAAGGTGGAATCCGGTATCAGTTTCCAGTCTTATTTCAGGTTCTCAGGTAGCCTTTGCCGTAAACCGCAATGGTACCAACCAAACGGTTTCAGATAACGTGGCAACAGCTATTGACTGGACAACCGAACTCTACGACACCAACAATAATTTTGACCTCTCAACAGACCGCTTCACCCCCACAATTCCTGGCAAATACCTAATAACCTATAGTGCCTACTGCACCCCTTCCACCGGCTACTGTACTAATGTGCTTCTGAAAAACGGCACCCAAATTGGCGGTGGTCATGGCTATGGCGCCAACCAGCTCGCAAACGTGGTTATGGTGGTGGATATGAACGGCACGAGCGACTATTTAACAGCCGTAGTCGTCAACAATGGCGGAACCACCATCAACGGCGGTATAAGCTACACGTTTTTCCAGGGGGCCCTTATTAACGCTATCGGCAGCTCTGGTAGCACCGGCGCCACCGCACTGAGCGGCCTAACTGACGTCAACGTCAGCGCCCCCACCTCTGGCACGGTGCTCACCTACAACGGTACCAGCAGCAGGTGGGAAGCCTTGGCAGCCTCGGGCGGCCTTGGCTTTGCTATCACCTCCGGCACCACATCTGTAACAGTTAACAGCACCACCAGCGTCGTCAGCCTCACCACCGCAGGCACAACATGGGGCTACCTCGGCAGTACAGCCAGCTACATTCCAAATATCAGTTCAAATGCTGTCTCAGCAACCAATATTTCAGCAACCACAATCAATGGTATTGCCGTCAGCTCACTCGCTTCAGCCTCACCAACTAATGTTCCCACTTTTAAGGCCACAAAAAGTGGCGCAAGTCAGTCACTCAGCGCCAGCACGTGGACCAAAATAACCCTTCCCGCCGAATCGTTCGACACATATAGTAACTACAACACCTCAACCAGCCGCTTCACTCCAACAGTAGCCGGTTATTACTTCTTCGCCGGCTCAGTTTCATGCGATACCAGCGGCGGCTGCTACGCCGGTATCTACAAAAATGGTACCCAGGAGTTCTACGCTGGAAGTAATACCGCAGGTCTCACCGTCCAGTCCTCCGGAGTACTCTACATGAACGGCACGACGGATTACGTCGAACTCTGGGGCTATTCCACAGTCGCCCAAACAGTCAACGCACTTGGTTCAGTAACTTATCTAACTGGCTCTCTTATCGCCTCAGGCAACGGCCTTGTCTCCAGCACTGGCGCAGGTGTCACAGCCCTCGCCAGCCTCACGGACGTCACTCTCTCCAGCCCAGTCTCAAATAGTATCCTCGTTTATAACGGCACTAGCTGGGTCAATCGGTTAGTCCAGGACACTGTCAGCACCTCAACAATGCTAACCTCCTTCCCTGATGCCATCATGTGTATCAACAGTTCAAGCGAAAGGCGCTACTATTACCTTCAATATCGCGGTTCGGACGGTGTGGTTCAATACGCTCTCCCAGTTGATAGTTCAGCGGCACGCGTGATGATTCAGTACAATTCATCAGGTACCTATGCCAACAACACGGGAGCCTCAACCGAAGACTGTGTCACCTCCGCCAAATCAATCAGTACACTCTATGCTGAAGGAAGGGCTTATAACTTCATCGGCGGTAACGGCACAGGCAGCACCGCACTGGGGGACCGCCTAACCTCCGGCACTCTCTCCGTCACCGCCAACAGCACAACCAGCGTGGTAAGCCTCACCACAGCAGGCACCACCTGGGGCTACCTCAGCAGTGCTCAAAGTTATCTTCCTTATTTAAGTGGTTTATCAGTATCGGTGACGAACGTTTCAACGACTACTATTAACGGCATCTCTGTAAGCTCGCTTTCGTCAACCTCGCCCACAAACGTACCAGCCTTCCGTGCACATAGAAACGGGACTGACCAAACAATTACTGCCAACACATGGACAAAAGTAACCTTCACAACCGAGGACTTTGATACCTATGGCAATTTCAGTAACTCACGGTTTACTCCGACTGTAGCAGGGTATTACCTCGTCGTCGGCCAGCTTTATTGTGGCACAACAGCAAACTGCTATGGTGGTATCTATAAAAATGGGGCTGTACTGGGCTACAGCGGCACATATCTTCCGTCAGGTACAATGCGAACCTTTGCTCCAGGGGTCCAGATAATTTACATGAACGGTAGTACGGATTACCTCGAACTCTTTGTATTTACAGATAATACAACCGTGCAAGGCAGTTCAATTTATACATATTTTGCAGGCTCCCTCATCGCCTCCGGCAACGGCCTTGTCTCCGGCACAGGCGCAGGCGTCACCGCCCTCGCCAGCCTCACGGACGTTACTCTCTCCAGCCCTGTCAATAACAGCCTGCTCGTCTACAACGGCACCAACTGGGTCAACCGCCAGTTCCAGGATGCCGTCAGCACCACAACCATGGTATCAACCTGGCCGGACGCCATCATGTGCACGAATAATGTGCTTTACTTGTCAGTGGATACCGCAAACCTTCCGCGCTACCAAACCTATAACGGGCCTAACGTCTTCAGGGTAATCTTTAACGCAAACGGTACTTTTAACGCATCCCAGCAAGCCACAGCAGGCACAAACACCTGGTCCACCTGGAGCTCGAGCTGCGACTCCGCAACCATTTCCAGCCTCTACGCCGCAGGCCAGGCTTTTAACTTCCTGGGCACGAATAATAATTCGGACACCTACACCCGTATCCTCTCCTCCACCACAAGCCTGCAAGCCAATAGCTCCGGCTTCATCAGTATCACAACGGCAGGCACCACAACCGGGTATATTGACTCCACCGGCCGCCTCGTCACCCCCGGCATCAGCGTCACAACCCTCAACGGCATCTCCTCCACCCGCGTCAGCGTTGCCTCAACGGACACCGCCGCCATCCCCGGCTACAACTGGGTGGACGACACCAACACCGGTATTTACCACCCGGTCGCGGACACCATCGGCTTCAGCACAGCAGGTACCGAACGCCTGCGCATCGACTCCACCGGCAGCGTCGGTATCGGCAACACACCGTCTACAACCTATAAGCTGGATATCACCGGCGGCCTGCGCACCTCCGGAGAAATCATCGCCGCGTCAGCCAACTCGTACCGTCACATTGGCGGTAGCTTCGGCACGTTCTGGCGCAACGACGGCTCCAACCTCTATCTCCTGCAAACCGCCAGCGGGGATACTTACGGCACCTGGAACGCTTTCCGTCCGTTTGTGCTGAACTTTGCCACCGGTAACGTTGGTATCGGCGCACTTACCAACGCGGCCTATGTGCTGAACGTCGGCGGTGCCCTCAACGCCACCAACGCCAGCCTCACGACCATCAACTTCCCCACCTCAACCGGTGATAAAATCACCTACTGGGGCACTAACTACGGTACGGGCGTGGAATCCCAAACCCTCACCAACTGGGCGGAATTCCAGCACCGCTGGCGTATTGGTGGCACCTCCGTATCCTCAGGCGTCCAGTCCATGCTACTTACCAACTCGGGCCTTACAGTCTCCGGCACAGTCACAGCCACGCGTTTTGTGGGGGATGGTTCCCAACTCACCGGTGTAACTGGCTCATCGGACCGCAT
>JAIXZU010000146.1 GCA_027489415.1 Alphaproteobacteria bacterium | reverse complement strand
GTCAGCCAGTCCGGCCACACGCACAACCAGCCCTTCTACCGCAGTAATCCGGCCATATGGCTGCGCCAGGGGTATGGCCCCCAGCAGGTTTTCAAGGTCTGGCAGTTGCGCTAACTCCACAACCCATGCTGCCACATGCACTCGTGAATTGCATCACCCTTGCCGAAACCGCTGCCAGCCATGTAGTCTCAAAATCAACAACAATATAGCAATAAGGGGCAAACCCTCATGATGAACATGCATAGCAGCACTCGCCAGGCGGAGCTCAACAGCACCCTGCAACAGCTCGTAACCTTTGAGCTTTTCGGCGAAGTCTTCGCACTCCCGATTCTCGATGTCCGCGAAATCATTCGCATCACCGTCATTACGCCCGTCCCTCAGGCACCGGCGTTTGTCGAAGGCGTCATTAATCTTCGCGGCCAGATCATCCCGATCGTCGACCTCCGCAAACGCTTCGGCCTCGAAAACCAGACCGCCACGGACGAAACCCGCATCATCGTCGTCGAACTCGGCAACGGCATGGTCATCGGCCTGATTGTTGACGCCGTCCGCGAAGTGGAGCGCATCCCCACCGAGAGCATCCTGCCCCCGCCGTCTCTCGTCGCAGGCTCCATCGGCTCCGAATACATCAAGGGCATCTCGAACCACGAGGACAAGATGATCGTCCACATCGACATGCGCAAAGTCTTCAACTCCCAAGAAATCTCCGCTCTGGAAAGCGCTAACTAGTGCCATCTGCCCAAAAGCCGCCTTCGGGCGGTTTTTTAGGCTCATGCAAGCCATCAGGATGCCGGTTTGTGAATTCAGGTCACAAAAAAACCGCCTTTAGGCGGTTTTTTCAATCAAGCTTAAGCCTTGGGGCCGTACTTGTTCTTGAACTTCTCAATGCGGCCCATGCTGTCCATAACCTTGCGCTCACCGGTGTAGGCGGGGTGGTTTTTGCTGTCGATAACCAGCTGCAGGCGGGCATCAGCGTCACCCCAAGTGGTGCGGGTCTGGTATTGGGTGCCATCAGTCATAACCACGGTTACGAAGTGGTAGTCGGGGTGCAGGTTCTGCTTCATCTGGATAGTCTCCGTCATAGGGTTGCATACATGGCCACGCGACTCCGGTCGGACCATGCCAATACCGCCTTTTCGCCAAATTCCCCCGCCCCGTCAAGCAAAAAAGCCCCCTCAAGGGCTTTTTCGTTTAATCTGAAGCGATTAATTAAGACCTTTGGCCATCGCCTTATCAGTCAAGCTGGCTGCCAGCTTGGCATCCACCGTGCTATCCAGCAGCTTTTGCGCCACTTGCACGGCAATCTCAGCAACATCCTTCTGCACGGAGCGCAAAGCCTCTTCACGGGCGGCTTCAATGCTCTTGCGGGCATCGTCAGCCTTGCGGGCAAGGTCGGCTTCAACTTGCTTAATACGCTCATTCGCCAGCGCTTCAGCTTCGGCACGGGCTTTGGAAACCAGTTCAGCAGCTTCCTTGCGGGCTTGCGCCAGCTGGGCGGAGTACTCGGCAAGGGTGCCTTCAGCCTGCAAACGGCCGCGCTCGGCCGCGTCAAGGTCGCTGGCAATCTGGGCCGCACGGGCATCCAGTACCCCCAGCACAGCAGGCACCACGAACTTTTGCATGATGCCGAGCAGGATCAGGAACGCAACCGTGGTCCAGAAGTACTGGCTGTGCAGGTATTCCAGAATGAAAAGCTCCATACAGACGCCTCCTGAATTCAGTTAGTCGGTTATGTTCGCGAAAGTTACAGAACGAACAGGATCAGCGCGGCGATGGCGAATGCAAACAGCGCCACAGCTTCAATCAGACCAGCACCGATATAGAAGTAGCTGCTCAGACGCTCTTCAACGGAAGGCTGACGGCCAACAGCTTCGAAGAACTTACCGATCATCATACCGAGACCCAGACCAGAACCCAGCATGCCCAGCGCGGCAATACCGGCACCAATGGCCTTGAGCATGGTCAGATCAGTCGTAGCGGCAACGGTGGCAGCAGTGGTAACGGGTTCCATGAGTGTTATCTCCCTTTAAATTCTTTAATTAACTTTGTAATCTGCGCCCTATATACCCAAAGCGCTCTGGCTAGGCAAGCCAAAGTTTACTCTCGAACACAAGCTTATGAAGCTGCCTAAACCAAGAAGGGGCGATAAAAATTCGCTGAGCCGGAGGGATTTTTCATTTTTTTAAGATATGCGGATGGCGCAGTGTACAAACCAGTACATAAGCCGTTCGCATATCTTAAAAAAATGAAAAAGCACCCGGCTCAGTAGAATTTTAGTGGCCGTGCAAACTCATGTTGAGATAAACGCACGTTAACACGGTAAAGATATAAGCCTGCAGCAGCGCAACAAATATCTCAAGGCCGGTAATCGCCACCAGCACGAACAGCGGCACAACCGCAGTCGGCGCCATCAACCAGTTGATGCTACCGCCGCCGTCCAGCGAAACACCCAGCATCATGATGCAGAACGCCGCAAACACCTTCAGCAGCACGTGCCCCGCCACCATGTTGGCCGCAAGTCGCACCGCAAGGGTGGCAGGGCGCACAAGGAAGGAAATAACCTCCAGCAGCACAATCAGCGGTGCCAGCCACCACGGTGTCCCCTTGGGCAGGAACATCGCGAAGAAGTGCAGGCCCTGCTTGTACACGCCCACACCGACAACCAGCAGGAAGACCATCGCGCCCATGTAAGCCGTGGTCGTAATCTGGCTGGTCGTGGTGAAGCTGGTCGGAATCATCCCGATGAGGTTGAGGCTCGCAATAAACAGGAACGTGGTCAGAATCAGGGGGAAAAACGCCATGGCATCCTTACCGGCGGTTTTCTGGGTCAGTTTTTGAATGAATTCGAAGGTAATCTCTACAAACGCCTGCGTCCGCCCGGGCACCATTTTCATGCGCAGGATGCCACTTACGAAAATCGCAATCACGGTCGCAACCGCAATGCCAGTCCACAGGGTCTGGTTGGTGATCGTCAGGTTGAAACCGCCAATGATGAGCGGGTCCATGATCGGGGAAACTTCAAACTGGTGCAGGGGATTAAGAGCCATGCGCACCTTCTACCAATCCCACCGGCTTACGTCAATCTCTCTGTGCACCCCATCGCCACTTACGCCAAATCAGGCCACTGGCTTGGCCTGCACTTGAAAAGACACGTAAAAAGCCAGCATTTCCGCGCCTTTCAGTAACCTTACACAAAAAAGCTAAGCCTTTCATATTATTACAACCCCTTAACAATCAAGCACCACCCTGCTAATGTCAGGCCCGAAATATCCATCACATTTGCCAAAGGTTGCACCCCATGTCGCATCTTTTCCGTATCCTCGCTACCAACAAGCTTCTGCGCGCCCTTGGGGTGTCCCTGATCCTCCTCGCGCTGATCATCTTCATGCCCAGCGCTACCCTCTACGGCCAGTCCGTATCAGGCTTTTCACTGGCACTCTGGGTCTTCTTCGGCATCTTCGGCCTCGCTATCGCGTTTAAGTTGATGGAGCCTCCCCATGAGCATCCGTAGCCGCCTCGCCTACTGGCCCGTCATTACCGCCCTGCTCCTGCTGGCCGTGATGATCGCCTTCCTCTAGGCTTTAAACCGAAAAACCGGGCACTCCAGTGCCCGGTTTTTTTCATAGGCTGTCCCACCTAACCACGCTTTTGGCGCGCCACCCCAACCAGCCACACCCCAAATCCAAGCGTTCCCCCGCCCAGCATCAACCACGGTCCCCAACCAAGGTACTGGTCAATAACCAGCCCGGCACCGCCAAGCCCCAACACTGCCCCCACTAACCTTATGCCAACATCAAGGCCGCTCATCGCGGCCTTGGGTGTCTGTTGCAGCGTCACGTAAGTGCCTTAGCGCTTGGCTGTAGCCTTGGCATAAGCCTCTTCCAGCGTCTTTTTCAAGGTCGGATAATCCACCGCTCCATCCACCTTGGTCCCGTTCACGAAAATCGCCGGTGTACCGCGTACGCCAAGCCCTTCCATGGCAATCTTCTTGCTGTTTTCAACCTCGGTGTGCAGCGCGGCGTCCTTAATGCAGGTATCAACCTTGGCACCGTCCATCCCGAAGGTCGCGGCAATTTCCTTGATCTTCGCCAGCGGGTCGTTACCGGTCACAATCAGGCTCTGGTTCTTGAAGAAGGCGTCGGCAATGGCGCTGAACTGGCTCGGCGGGGCGCAACGTGCCACTTTGGCCATGCCCACGGCAAGGTTGTCCCACGCAAGGTCACGCAGCACATATTTCATCTTGCCGGTGGCAATCCAGTCTTTCTTCACCTGCGGCATGGTGTCGTTGTTGAAGTCGGCACAGTGGCTGCACGTCATGCTCGCATATTCAATCATCGTCAGCGGCGCGGTCATCGAACCCTGCACGCGGTCATTGGGCTGGATATCCAGCGCATTGCCCATCGCTGCCATTGGGCTGGCAGTTGGTGCGGCGGGCGCTTGTGCCTGCGCCATCGGGCGTAGCACCGGCGCGGGCTTGCTTTCACCAAACCAGCCAAGGTAACCGTCAGCCGCCATCACAGCGCCACCAATCACGGCTACACCTGCCAAAAGTCCCACAACAGTCATGGTTTTCATGATCATCATTCCCCTCATTTTTTCTTATCCGTCCTTAAAATTTCAGCTCCCAGCCGCCCAAGTGCGGCACGCAGCTCTTCATCGCGCACACTTTTGCATAAGCCCGCCGCCTTGTCACGGTCAACCATACTGGCTGCCTGCACCGTGGGCTGGGCAATCACTTTAATTCCCTTGCCCACGTCATGCCGTGTCACCGCGCGCACTTTCGTAATCGCCGCATACCCCAGCAATCTGGCAATTCCCTCAATAATCTGCGGCGTAATGTAAAACAGCTCCTGCTTCACACCGTCACTGGCCACCGCCACCGTCAACGTATCTCCCCGCACGCTCTCCGGCGCACTGTGGTTGGCCAGCAGCGGGCAAATTGCCCGCCAGTGCGGCACAATCTGCGCCAGCAACACGCCTTGTTTGGCCAGCGCAGGCTCCATAATTGGTGCCAATACCGCGCCCAGTGCCACCTGCCGTTTTTTACGCACGTCAACAACCTGAATCCCCCCACTCGCGGGCGTTTTCTTGGCTTTCACCACACCCACAGCAGCCTTGCCCTCAGGGCTGGCTTGCGGCTTGTCTCTCAGGGGCTTTTCACGCATAACCATACCCTAGCACATGAACCCGCAACCTCCCATCCCCAACCCCACGCGCTTCCGCGAAAATCTGCTGGCGTGGTACGCCCGCGGCCACCGGGCCATGCCATGGCGGGAGGTCGGCCGCACCGCCTACCACATCTGGCTCGCGGAAATCATGCTCCAGCAAACCACGGTCACCGCCGTCATCCCCTATTACCACCGCTTTCTGGAACGCTTTCCCACGCTCGAAAGCCTCGCCACCGCTCCCATCGACGACGTCCTCGCCCTCTGGCAAGGCCTCGGCTATTACCGCCGCGCCCACCTGCTCCATAAATGCGCCCAGACGGTCATGGCAAAGCATTCAGGCCAGTTTCCATCTACCGAGGCCGAACTCCTTACCCTCCCCGGCCTCGGCCCCTATACCGCCGCCGTCATCGCCGCCACCGCCTTCCACCAACCGGCAAATGTCGTGGACGGTAACGTCGAACGCGTCATCACCCGCCTCTTCCGTATCGCAAGCCCCCTGCCCGCCTCCAAACCGGAAATCCGCAAAGCCGCCGCCACACTCACCCCACCCCCCACGCAACACGCAACACACAACACGCACCACGCCGAGTACGCCAACGCCATCATGGAACTCGGCTCGCAAATCTGCACGCCCACCAACCCGCAGTGCTTCCTCTGCCCGGTGGCGGAGGACTGCCAGGCCCTGCACGCCCGGGACCAATTAAGCTACCCCGTCAAAACCCCGAAAAAAGCCGTCCCCCACCACACCGCTACCGCTTGGCTGATAACCGACGCCCACAACAACCTCTATCTCCAGCAACGCCCAAGCACCGGCCTCCTCGCATCCCTGTGGGAACTCCCACACTCCGGCTGGGAACCGAAATCCCCCCAAACCCAACAACCACCCATCCCGCTCAGTAACTCCCAACCGGCCGGCTCCTACACTCACACCTTCACGCACTTTAAACTTACGCTGAACCTCCTCCGCGCCACAACCGACACCATCCCCACCACCAACCGCTTCCCCCTCACAAGCCTCCCACCCCTCTCAACCCTCATGCAAAAAGCCATCAAAACCGCCCTCACCCACCAATAACCAACCCCACGCGCAGCGTTCCTTTTGGCGCAGCGCATGGCCGTAAGGCCATTGCCTGCAAAGCGCCAACCGCCAAAGGCGGAATCTCTGGACTGCACGCGCGAGGCTACAAACGGTCATCCGGGTAACGTTTTGGCGGGTCGCCGAATACACTGGAAGTATTTCAGACCCGCCAAAACTTAGCCGGGGGCCGTTTTAGCCCGCGCCCCAATTCTTAGAGGAGCCATCCTCTAAGCCCCGTCGCAAGGGGCATGGGCTGCCATCCCGGCAGCACCTGTTTCAGCAGGCTAATATCCGCACAACTCAACTTCACATCTCCCGCCCGCGCCGGCCGGTATTCCACCCTCGGGTTCACGCGCTTCAGCGCCACTACCTGCCGAATCATATCTAGAATACTCACCGCCATCCCACTACCAAGGTTCATCACATGCGGCACTTCAATCTCTAACGGACGGTTCACCAGGGCACGCACCACACCGGCCACGTCCCACACCGCCACAAAGTCGCGTGCCTTGTTACCATCACCGAAAATCTGCAGCAACTCGCCGGTTTCCACACTGTGCACCACACGGCTCAGCACGCCGCTGTAGGGGCTGGTGGCATCCTGTCCGGGGCCATACACATTAAAGAAACGCAGCCCTACGGTCTTCAATCCATACACATCACGGTACATCCGCGCCAGGCTCTCACCGGCCATCTTGCTGGTGGCGTAGGGGCTCATCAACACTTTACCGTAGGCATCAGCTTCTGCAGCTTTGGGCTGGTCAAGGCCGCCATACACCGCGGCGCTGCTGGCGTACACGAAATGCCCGGGCAACTTCAGCTCCCGCGCCACTTCCAGCACGGTCTGGGTGCCCACAAGGTTGCTATGGAAGGTCTTCTGCGGCTGCTCCACACTCAGCGGCACACTCACCAGCGCGGCAAGGTGCACAACATGGTCACATCCGGTCATGGCCTTGCGAACGTTGGCCATATCCGCCACATCACCAATCATCACGTCCATCATCGGCCCGTGCGGAACATTCTCGCGTTTGCCGTTGCTCATGTCATCCAGCACCACAATGCTGTGGCCACTATCCAGCAGGGCGCGCACCACATACTGCCCGATAAACCCCGCCCCACCTGTCACTAAAACTTTAGCCATACGTTTTTACCTTGTTCCGCCTAATTAAAGAATATGGGGCTTCTAGCACTTTGCCGCAAGGCCGTCACCAATCACTTTGGCGGTGGCAGCCCAGCTGTAACCTTCAGCGCGTGCCAAACCCTTTCGCGCAAGGCCCTGTGCCAGCAGGGTATTTTCCAGCACACCATACATCGCCACCGCAAAGGCACTGGCCACGTCACCACCTTTATCAACCGGCACATACACCCCGCACTCACCCGCCACTTCGGCCTGAAAATCCGTATCCGGCAATACCACCGGCACACCACTGGCCATCGCTTCCAGTACGGGCATGTTAAAGCACTCGGCCTTGCTCGTACTAACATACAGGCTGGCTTTGGCCACCGCCTGCATCAGCTTGTCATGGGGCATGCCACCGGTCAGGGTCACGGCGTCAGCTAACCCCAAATCCCGTATCAGCATCAGCACCTCGTTACGCACCTGGGTGTCCACCGGCCGCCCGATCATCATCAGCCGCGTCCCCTGCCGCTTATCGCGCAGAATCTTAAACGCCTGCACCAGCAGCGGGTAATCCTTCTGCGCGTAAAAATCGCCCACCGTCACCACCAGGTTCGGGTCTTTTACCACTCCCTGAATATCCGGCATCACCACCGCAGGCGCGGCCACCTTCACCTTAGCGGCACTGCGCGCGCAGGCATAATCGGCAATCACGTGCTTGGCCACACTGAAGGCCACGGGTGCATTCCACACACTCAGCCGCGTCAGCCACTTCAGCACCAGCCAGTACAGCTTCATGCTACGGCTCTGCGCCTGTGCCGCCGCCCGCGGGGTTGTATGGATAATCGGCACACTCCGCCACGCCAGCAGCGGGGTATAATTGGCATTGCACAAAATCGTCTTCATGCCCCACTTGCACGCCAGAAAAGGCAGCACCAACTGCTCCCATAAATGCCCCTTGGCAAAGCCCATCTGTGGCGCAATCTTCACCTCAACGCCTGCCGGAACCTCCCACCCAGCCAGCGCCGCTTCCGGCACCAATAACGTCCACGCAAAGCGCTCATCCTTGGCCAGCTCCGGCAGAACATTCCGCAAATACACCAACCCACCGCCCGTACTGGCATGCATGGCATTGAACAAAATCGGTTTACGCGGCGAGGCCATGCGGGTTTCCTTTATTTTCCAGCCCCGTTTCTAGCACCAAACGCACCGGAGCGAAACTTTTACGGTGGTGTACCGTCACCCCATGTGTCCGCAGCGCCGCCATATGCACCGCCGCCCCGTAGCCCGCATTGCTCTGCCAGCCGTACATCGGGAATTCCTCCGCCAGTCGGCACATCAACGCGTCCCGATACACCTTCGCCACCACACTCGCACAGGCCACCGCCAGCTCAATCCCGTCACCGCCCACCACACTCACCTGTGGCTTGTCCCAACCTTTCAGGCGCTGGTTGCCGTCAATCACCGCCCCATCGGCCTGAACCTTCTCCAGCGCGCGCCCCATCGCCACAAACGTCGCCTGTAGGATGTTCAACTCATCAATTTCCGCCACACTCGCCTCGGCAATCCCCACCACACATTCCGCCAGCACAATCTCACTCACCAACACGCGCTTTTTGGCAGTCAACACCTTGCTGTCGCCCGCCATCCCCAGCAACCGCACGCGCACATGCTCCGGCACAATCACCGCCGCCGCCACAACCGGCCCGGCCAGCGGCCCACGCCCCACTTCATCAATCCCCGCCACACGCAAACAGCCCTGCCCAGCCATCAACTGCCGTACATGCACATCATCCAACAAACCCACATTCACATCCTTTTCATCATCATACTACCACGCGCAGCGTTCCTTTTGGCGCACCGTATGGCCGAAGGCCATAACTCAGCAAGCGCCAGCCGCCGCAGGCGGAATCTCTGGGTTGCACGCGCGAGGCTACAAACGGTCATCCGGGTAACGTTTTGGCGGGTCGCCGCATACACTGGAAGTATGTCAGACCCGCCAAAACTTATCCGGGGGCCGTTTTAGCCCGCGCCCCTCAAAGGCTCTGGCCGGAACGCCTCACTTACTCGCCAATCGCCCCCACTGCATCGGCCAATACCCACCGGCCAGAGCCTCCAGGCTCCAAGCCTTCACACCCATGCGTTGCTGGTACAGCCAGTAATTGGCAAACACCTTCTCCACATAGTCCCGTGTTTCATCAAACGGAATGCTCTCCAACCATAGCACGGGGTCATGGCCTGGGGTCACGCCGCGCGCCATCCAGCGCTGCACGTTGCCAATCCCGCCGTTGTAGGCCGCCACCACCAGCATCTGGTTCCCGTCCAAACGGTCACTCAGGTACTTGAGGTAAGACTGCGCCAGCGCAAGGTTAATCCCTGGGTCATGTAAATCCGCCTTGTCCGGCAGCGGGTGGCCGGTCAGTCGGGCAATGTACTTGCCTGTCGCGGGCATGATCTGCATCAGCCCCTGCGCGCCCACACGGCTGCCAATCTGCGGGTTGAAGGCACTCTCCTGCCGCATGATGCCCAGCATCAGCGCGCGGTCATATTTCCAGCCGCCGTTGGGGCTCCAGTCTTCGGCCAGCGGGAACAGCGCGGGCGCCAGAACATCCCCCTGTTCCTTCAACTGCTTACCGGCAAACAGCGCGGTGGCGGGCAGGCCCATTTTCAGGGCGCTGGCGGCCAGCGCACGGGTGGCGTTGTAAGGCAGGTCTTCATTCGCCATGCGCAACTGGCGCTGGGCCAGACTAATCTCTCCAATCTGCGCTAACGCAAAGCCGCGCTTGGCCGCAGGCACGCGTTGCAGGGTGGCAAAGTCACGCGCATCAACCTCAGGGCTGCTCCAGTCAAGGGGCAGACTCTTGCCCAGCTTCGCCGCACACAACTGACCATAGAAACTGATGCCATCCTTCGCGCCTGCCTGCAGCAACGCCTTGGCACGCTTCTCTTCGCCGTTTTCACTCAGCACACGGGCACCCCACCAGGCGGCACGGGCAAAATGAACACCCCCCACCGGCTCGTTCTCAACCAGCTCAACCCAGTGTTCGGCAGCTTTGGCCTTGTCACCACTCACGTAGCGGGCATAGCCTGCCAGCCACAGGGCGTCATCGCGCTGCGGTCCGTTCACGCTTGCCGCCGGTTCTGCCGCACGCAACAAGGCTTTCCAGTCACGCTGGCCGTGGTGGTAATCCGCAATCTTCACCAGCTCCGCCTGCCAGTATTCATTCCCTGCTTCCACACGGGCACCGGGCGCCATCAGCACTTTCAGGGCTTCGGAATACTTCCCTTGCCCGCGCAACCGCCAGCTTTGGCCCACCACTTGACGGCCTTCAGCGGAAAGCTTGCTCAGGTCCTCGGCGCGGGCGGCTTCCCGCGCCAGGCGGCGGGCTTCCTTACGCTCCACGATTTCAGGCACAATCGGCGCGGGCCCAAGCTTGCCCACCATGTTGCACACCCGTTTCTTGGATTTCTTGGTAACAACCTTCGGGCTACCGTCCTTGTTCTTTTTCTTGGTTTCCACCTTGCGGGTCACCGTTTCGGTTTTGCACACTTCGCGCGGGCGCTCACGCTTGGCCTGCGCCATGTCGTAAACATCATCAGCCACCGGCAGGTCACGGTAGTCTTTCAACCAGCCATTCAGTTCACTAAAGGTGGTTCCCTTTTTGCGCAGCAAATACAGGGCTTTCACATCTCCGGCCAGAACCTCATCGTCCACCTTCAGGTTCGGCGCTTCTCCACGGCGTGCACGGGCAAAGGCAGCCTTATAAGCGCTGGCATCACTCTTGCTCAACACCTTCAACCCGCTTAACGCAACCGACTCCCCACTACCCTTGCGCTCACCCTTACGCACTGGCGCTTCCGCCACCACCTCACCATCGTCGTCAGCCGCCTTGGCCTCGCTTTTCAGCTCTTCCACTTTCTGGTCAAGCAATGTCGGCTCTTCCGAACCCTCTTCCGGCCCCGCTGCTGGGTTAATCTCATTCAGCGGCCCCTCAACGCCCCGCATCTCGGCATGGCCCGCCGGCACGGTCAGCATCAGGCTCATCAGTACGAAAGGTGTCATCCAGTTCATGAAGCGTATGTCCCTGTCTTGTCGTTGTTAAATCGTGGTTGACGTCTCACCCCACGCCAGCAAATGCTGCCACGCAAGGCGCTTGAAAAGCGGTTGTTTCAGTAATAATTCCAACGGGTAAGTTACACCGGGCACCACACCCGCAAGCTCCCCGTCCCAACCGGTAATCGCCTGTCCGCGGGCCGCATGCCAACCTTCTACCCCAAGGTTGCGGCCCAGCAAAACACCCAGCGGCCCCTGCCCCAGTACCAGCACCTGTTCGGGCTTGAATCCCTTCACGGCGTCCAGCAACTGGGGCGCCTTCACACTGTGGGTGTATCCCACCCACGCAACAGCACTCTGCTGTAATCCAGCCGCCGCCAGCATCGCCAGCGCCAGCTTCTGGGCCTGTTCACTGGGCTCGCCACCTTGTACCAGCAGCACCACGCCACCCGCCTCACCGTGGGTCCATACCTCACCGGCAATCTCAACGGCGGGAATCACCACGCGCTTGGCCTCGGGCTTCACCAAACTGCTGCTCGGCGCACTCTGCGCAGTCAGCGGCTCAAACACCCGCTGCACCACCGGTGCAGCGTCCACCTCAACCCCGGCACTCCGCTCAACCACACGCTCAGCAGGGCGCACCTCTGCCGCAACCTTGGCTACCTGGCTACCTCCTCTCTGGCTACCTGAAACCGGCGCCGCCAGCCAGTCAAACACAGAATCCGCCAGTTCAACCTTCACGCCACCCAGCGCAAGGTCGAACACGGCCATAGCCTGCCGCACATCCTGAATGTGTTGATTCTCACCCCTCATACCCCGAAGTGTACGTCAATCCGGCGAAGGGGCCCACCCTGAAAACGAACCCGAACGCCAAAAAAAGGGTGGCAATCGCCACCCTCTTAATCATTAAAGCAACTTAACCGGAATTAAGCGTTGGCTTCAGCGGCAGGCGCCTCGGCAGCGGCAGGGGCTGCGTCAGCGGCTTTTTCGGCTGTACCGGTGGCAGGCACCAGCTTGCGGGCTTTTTCAGCAATACGGGCGGCTTTACCGGTCAGGCCACGCAGGTAGTACAGCTTGGCGCGGCGAACTTCACCACGGCGTACCAGCTCGATCTTCTCAATCACGGGGCTGAACAGCGGGAACACGCGCTCAACACCTTCACCGAAGGAGAGCTTGCGCACGGTGAAGCTGCTGCCGACGCTCTTGTTGTGGCGGGCAATGCACAGGCCTTCAAAGACCTGGGTACGGGTCTTGTCACCTTCCTTAACCTTGACGTGCACGCGCAGGGTGTCACCGGCAGCAAAGTCAGGGATACCGGCGCTCATTTTCGCGAGCTGCTCGGCGGCGGTTTCTTTGTTCAGTTGAGCAATAATGTCCATGACTCAAATCTCCATACTATCTCAACGCAGGCATTCCCGGACCATTTACGGAATTTCTCATGAATTCCAACCGGAGAGAGGCATACGCGGCGTGCCTGCCCATTCAGGCGGCAACACAATCTGAGAGGCATCTAACCCAATCCGCCCCCCACCGCAAGCCTTTTTCGTAAAAAACCCTTCTAAACCTTAAGCTTCTCAGTCCGGCGCTTCGCCTCAGCCAACCGCCACTTCTTAATCTCAGCATGATTTCCATTCGTCAGCACCTCCGGAACCGCCCGGCCTTCCCATTCAACAGGCCGCGTATAGTGCGGGTACTCCACCAGCACCGCCCCATTTTCATCCATAATATCAAAGCTTTCCTCATGCAAACTGGCATCCGCACCCAGCACGCCGGGCAGTAACCGCACCACGGCATCCACCACGCACATGGCCGCATTCTCGCCGCCACTCAGCACAAAATCACCCACCGAAATCACCTCATCCACCTCGGCCTCCAGCACGCGCTCATCAATTCCTTCATAGTGACCACACAGAACCACCAGCCCCCCCGGCATCGCCGCCAACCGCCGCGCATCCGCCTGCGTGAACCGCTTCCCCGCCGGTCCCATATAAACGGTATGAGGGGCCACACGCGACCGCTCCACCTCCCCCTGGCTACCCGGTTCCTGGCTACCTGGTCCCTTTGCTGCCCGCAAAGCGGCAGCAACCACATCCGGCTTCATCACCATCCCCGCCCCGCCACCGTAAGGGGTGTCATCCACATTGCGGTGCTTGCCCTCACCAAATTCCCGAATATTCACCACATCCAGCGCCCACACACCCTCGCGCAGGCCACGGCCCAGCACACTCATACCCAAAAGTCCCGGAAATGCCTCCGGAAACAACGTCACAACCGACACCTTATAAACCATAAGAAGGCTTTAACACTCCCTTTGGCCCCTATCAAACACTAATTCCAACCAAGCCCCATCCCCCCAACCAGCCACCCACCCCCATGGCTACCCGGCTACCTGGCTACTCGGCTACCTGGCTACCCGGCTACCTGGCTACCTACCAAGCCCCCTTGCCCGCCCACCCCATTTGATGTATACGAAAGACACCGACCACCTTCCCGCCCTCTTGCCGCCATGAAAGGAGATCTCCATGGCCACATCCCTCAATCTTCTCCTGATCGAAGACGATCCCCATGTCCGCGATCAGCTCGTGGAAACCCTCATAGGGGCTGGCCACAGCGTCAAACAGGCCAACACCCTGCGCACAGCCAAACGGCATTTGCAGGACGCAACAGGGAATAAAAAACCCTTCGACGCCATCCTCTGCGACTTCTGGCTCCAATACGACGGCCCCAAAACGCCCGGTTCCGAAACCTACAAGCTGGTCCGCGAACTCGCCGGTTCGGAAGTCCCGCTGCTCTGCGCGAGTTCCGACATCGTCATGTGGGAACGCCTCAAGGAGCAGCATGAGGATGAACGCATGTTCACCTGCAGGAAGAAATATACCACCGGCAATGGTCCCGGTATCGACCTCTGGAACGCCGACTGGGTCACCACCACGCTCGCCACGGTCAAGGACCTCCCGCCGCTTCCCGTCAAGCTGCCGGAAGTCCTCATCATCAGCAATGCGGAAACCTTCCGTACTGCCACCCAGCAGGCGCTGGAAGCCGCAGGCTACGCGGTCACCACTGCCACCGGCGTCATGGAAGCGGTCGAGCACCTCCTCCCGAACCGGAGGCTCGAACCGAATCTGGTCGCCACGATCAGCGACACGGACCTCACCAAAGGGAATCCCAACGAGATTCTCATTGTCGCATTCCTGCGTAAAACCATTCGCCCGCTCCTCGGCACGGGGCAAGACCTCACCGCATGGGAACCTGCCCGCATCAAGGCGCATGAAAACAACCTGCCCCTGCACATCGTCCCCTACGACCCCGCCCAGCTCCTCACCAAACTCAAGGAACTCGGCCTGTAACCCCACCATCGCACCACCCAAGCCCCCGTAACTACGGGGGCTTGCTTTTTTCCGCCACCATCCCCATATCCCTTTCACAGTGCCATCACCACCGCCTCTTACCGCCATGAAAGGAAATACCCATGGCCAAAGCGAACGTCCTCATCGTTGATCCCTCTGCCACCTCCGTCGCCAAGCTCGTTCCCCTGCTCCGCAGCCGGGGCCATACCGTCACCGTGTGCGACAACCCCCTGACGGCTGTCCACGAATTCCACGACAACCTCAAGGCCGAAACGCCCTTCACTTTCGTACTCTGCCGGGACGACCTCGGCCCGGACTATACCGAGCGGGGAATGAAAAAGCGCTTTGAAGGCACGGAGCTCGTGCGCGCCCTGAACAACGCGTCGCGGGTCATCCCTGTCGATGACCATCCGGTCTTCATCGGCGGCTGCATCAAGCGCGGCAGCTGGCACACTCTCGGCCCGCTCAACGGCTGGTTCGAGGAACTCCCGCTCATCGGCGACACTCCCGAACAGCTGGAATGGAACCCGGATGCTATCAGCAGCATCATGGATATCCTCGGCTACCTCGATGAAAGCCAGCCCCGTAACCTTCTCCCCGCCTAGCCCCAAGCCCCCGTTTGCATAGCATTCGGGGGGAAGCCGCCCCGCGCGGTCATTACGCTGTCATCCTGTCGGATTATTATCTCGACCCCAACGCTCCCACCATAACGGGGGAAGACACCCTCGCAGTCGTCCGCACATATGAACCCGAAATCCCGATAATCGGCAGTAGCAGCACTCCCGAAAACTGGACTGAACTAATCAAACGGGGCGAGAAAGACCTCTTCTTTATCCAGAAAGACGTCGCCCGCTGGGACATCCCCGCCATCCTCGCCAAACTCACCGAGCTCGGCATCCACCCCTAACCCCCAAGCCCTCGTTTGCATAGCATTCGGGGGCTTGCCTTTTTCCCCAACCTCCCGCATAAAGCCCCCAGCCACACATGTATACGTTTACTCCAATTCTGGAAAAGGAGGCCCCCATGGCCCATATCCTCCTCATCGGCACACAAATCAGTGTCAACAACACCGCCGCCCGTCACCTGCGCAAGCAAGGCCACACCACAACCTGTATCACCAGCTACAAAAGCCTGCTGCAGGTCATTCATCAACAGGTAGCGGTGGATGCCATCCTCTGGAACGGCCTGAAGGACGACGTGGGCAAAACAATCCCGCCCCACCGCATCTACGAACTTTACATGGAACGCGGGAAATTCGCGGACGTCCCCGAACGTAGTCTTTTTTTCCTGTCCCCCCTTACCCTCAACAATATCGAGAACAAGGACGACACCTTCGAAATTAACGCCATCACCCTCAACGGCGTTAGGCACTGGGATATCCTCGAGCTCCTCACCTTCATCTGAAAAGCCAAAGCCCCGAACCGCAAGGTTCGGGGCTTTTCCGTTGCACAGCAACGTCTCTCAGAGCCGCACGCGCGAGGCTATAAACGGTTCCTGGGTGCTTTTTGGCGGGGCGCCGAATATACTGAAAATATTTCAGACCCGCCAAAAAGTGCTCAGGGAGCGTTTTAGCCCGCGCCCCTAGGACTGGAACTCCTGCAACGGCTTGAATGTATTCGCCAGCTTGCTCTGTTCCCATGTTTCCATGTTCACCGGGCTGTGCGCCGTATCAATGGTGCTGGTTTCCAGCATCGCATCAAAGGCTTCATCCCAGTTACCGCGGGTGGAGGCCTTGGCATACTCGGTGGCACGCTGTTCGAAGAAGTTGGCGTGCTCGTCGGCATTCAGCATCAGGTCCATCCATGGCAGCGGGTTCTTGTCGAGGTTGTAAACCGGGTCAAGGTTCAGGCTGCGCAGGCGGCGGTCAGCGATGAAGCGGATGTACCCCTTCACATCTTCCGGCGTCATGCCTTCAATCGGGCCCATGCCGAAGGCGAGGTCGATGAACTTGTCTTCCATCTCGACAACCTTCTTGCAGGCGTCGGTAATCTCCGTCTTCAACCGGTCGTTCCAGATCTGCGGGTTCTCCTGAATGAAGGTGTTGAACAGCTTGATCATGCTGGTCACGTGCAGGGTTTCGTCACGCACGCTCCAGGTCACAATCTGGCCCATGCCCTTCATTTTGTTGAAGCGCGGGAAGTTCATCAGCATCGCGAAGCTCGCGAACAGGCTGAGCCCTTCGGTGAAGGCCGCGAAAATCGCCATCGCCACGGCAATGCTGTGGTCATCGTCCACGTTCACGCTGTGCAGGAAGTCGTACTTGTCCTTCATTTCGGCGTATTCCATGAAGGCGCTGTACTCGGTCTCGGGCATCCCGATGGTATCGAGCAGGTGGCTGTAGGCCGCAATGTGCACGGTTTCCATGTTGGCGAAGCTGTTCATCATCATCAACACTTCGGTGGGCTTGAAGACTTGGGTGAAATACTTCAGGTACGCCCCGTTCACTTCAACGTCGCTTTGGGTGAAGAAGCGGAAGATCTGGGTCAGCAGGTTTTTTTCCTGCGGGTTCAGCTCGGTGCTCCACTGCTTCACATCGTCGGCCATCGGTACTTCTTCCGGCAGCCAGTGGATGCGTTGTTGCATCAGCCAGGCCTCGTAGGCCCATGGGTAGCCGAATGGTTTGTAGCCGATACGCTCATCTTTTAAACTAGGCATGTTACGTCCTTCCTTTGCATGTTGTTGGGCAGTCGTCCGCTGGGCCACTTTCACGGCAGCGGGTTCGAAATTAATGACACTTGCAGTCATATCCTTGCCTTCCCTTGTTGTTGTCGTGCCGGTTAAACCCGGCCCGCTTTCTCAAGCATGACGTTTCCGGCGATCTCTCACACGCAAACGCCCGTCTTAAAACTTTGTATCGTCGGCACGGGTGTTATCCACCCGCCAAAGGGCCATATCAACCCTTTTGTTTTTACGGGAATTTGGCTCAAATCATCACCAAAACCCGCAAAAATTCATCTACCTCACTCTGAAGGAGGCACTTAAAAACTCGCTGGGCGGGAGGGACTTTTTATTTTCTCCTCGAAGCGCGAGTGGCGCGGTGTACAAACCAGTACATAAGCCGCTCGCGCTTTGGGGAAAAATGAAAAGGCACCCCGCTCCAGTAGAGTTTCAAAGAGTTTTATTGGCAGGCCAAGCACTCTTCGTATTTCTGTGCTCCGCCATCCGTCCCCGTCGCCTTCAGCTGAATCTGTGCTTTCGGCTGGTTGGTCCCGGGCAAGCTCACCACTTCCGCACGCTGCAAGCTCTTGCTGCGGCAGTAGTAGAGGCTCTTGATCCCCTTCTTCCACGCGGAATAGTGCAGCATGTGCAGGTCGCGCTTGTGCACGTCGGCCGGCAGGAAGAGGTTCAAGCTCTGGCTCTGGCAGATGAACGGCGTGCGGTCGGCCGCATGCTCAATCAGCCAGCGCTGGTCAAGCTCAAACGCGGTCTTGAACACGTCCTTCTCGGCATCGGTCAGGAAGTCGAGGTGCATCACGCTGCCACCGTTCACGGTAATGCTCG
>JAIXZU010000066.1 GCA_027489415.1 Alphaproteobacteria bacterium | reverse complement strand
GGAAAGGGTGGGACCCCTTTCCTTTAGATCCTATCCCCCTTTGCACTATGCGCTTGCGCGACGGATGTACTCGCTTCGCGGACGTCCTCATATTGCAAAAAGGAAGCGCTGGGGCGCTGAGGTTGAGGGCTGCGGGGCGGAAGTGGTCTGCGTTTCATTTCCCCCTTGGCTCGCTGCGCTCCCTGCGGTGAAACGCAAAGATGAAGCGCTGGAGCGCTGAGGGAGTTGGGGTTTCGTGGCGTTTTGGGCAAAAAGATGGCCTGTCAGGGGACGACAGGCCTTTAAGGAGACCGCGCCGAGGGGTGGGGGAGGAGGCGCGGGTAAGGGCAGAGTAACACTTTCGATTGCCTTGGGAAGGGGTGGTTGTGACATGTGTCACACCTGTGTGACAATTATGTTTTTGATATTTGATTATATGAAGATGGGCAGGGGCTCCAACGTCCCCCAGTCGGGTTTGGTAAGGCCTCGTGTACGCTCGTACACGTCGTCCTTCCCAAACACCAACTGGATGAACGTTGTGAGCCGCCTGCGTGCAGTCCTGAACCACGTCGCTTTGCGACGCGAGGGCCGGTTTCGTGTTGAAAGGTGGCTGTGGCTGTGGGAGGGTGTGGCGTTATTTGAATAGAAAGAACGGTTTTATGGCGCAGGTAAAGACTCCCGCAGAGTTGGGGACGGAGAAGGTTGTTTGGGATTTGACGGCGTTTTACCCGGCGCCGGACAGTGCGGAGGTGCAGGCCGATGTGGAGAAGCTGGTGGGGATGCTCGCGGAGTTTGAGCGGGCGTTTAAGGGGAAACTGGACACCAAGTTGGGGCAGGCTTTGGCGGCCCAGTGTGCGTTTACGGAGCTGTATTACCATATTATCGGGTACTTTCAGGCGGCGAGTGCGCTGGATAGTGTTGACCCGAAACTGCAGCAGGTGCGCAGCCGCGTGCAGGAAACCCTGAGCATGGCGATGGGCCAGCACGTGACCTTCTTTGACCTTGAAGTGGGGCGCATGGCGGAGGAGGCGTTTGAGGCCCAGCAAAGCGATGACGTAGTGCGGCACCACCTGCCGATGCTGCGGCAGATAAGGCGTTTGGCGAAGTATCATCTGGACGAGAAGGTTGAGACGATGCTGACGCTGCGGGCGCCGTATGGTTCGGCGGAGTGGTCCGACATGATGGACGAGCTGGAGACCCAGTTGCGCTTTGACTGGGACGGCAAGACGTTGAAGCTGGAGGAAATTCTGCACGTGGTTACCGAAGATGCCGACCCCGAGCGGCGGGCCAAAGCGCTGGCGGTGGTGAACGAGGGATTACAGGCACAGCGCTACCCGTATTTCTTTGCGCGGACCCTGAACGCGATTGCGGGCGAGGGGTTGCTGAATGACAAAACCCGTGGATTCACCCACCCGATGGAAGCGACCAACCTTGGCAACATGGTGGACGATGCCACGGTGGACGCCCTGCATGAGGTGGTGGAGCGCAAAGGTGGTGAGCTGGCGCGCCGGTTTTACAAGTTGAAAGCGCGCTTACTGGGACTGCCGACCCTGCGCTGGAGCGACCGCAATGCCCGCATGCCGTTTGCTGATGAGAGTGTGGTGAGCTGGGAGGATGCCTGCGTGACCGTGCGCAAAGCCTACCATGACTTCAGCCCGACCCTTGGTGCGCTGGTGGATGAAGTGCTGGACATGGGCTGGGTGGACGCGCCGCCCGCGCCAGCAAAAAGTGGCGGGGCCTTTGACCTGACCCTGCCGCTGCCGGGGAAGATTGAGAGTTATGTTCTGTTAAACTACCTTGGCACCAAGCGCGATGTGAGCACGCTGGCGCATGAGTTAGGGCATGCGGTGCACGGCAAGCTTGCCGCGCAGGCGCAGGGGCCGCTGATGTGGTATGCGCCGCTGCCGTATGCCGAAACGGCGAGTATTTTCGGGGAAATGCTGGTGTTTGAGAGCCTGCTGGCCGAGACCCACGACAAGCGGGCACGGTTGGCGCTGTATATGGAGAAAATCAATGAATTCCTGAACAGCGTGGTGCGGCAGACGAGTTTTTCCGCATTTGAAAAAGACCTGCACGGGCGGCGCGGCAACGGCAAGCTGGCGGCGGGCGATATGGACGGCATCTGGATGGATGTGACGCGGCGCTTTTACGGCGCGGATGGCGAGGTGTTCACGTATGAAAACACCGCGCACCTGTGGAGCTACGTGAGCCACTTCGCGCGGCCGTTTTATGTGTATGCCTATGCGTTTGGCGAGTTGTTCACGCAGAGCTTGATGGCGACGCGGGGCGATTTGGGGGCACGGTTTGAGCCCTTGTACCTTGAGTTGTTGCGGGCCGGGGCGACGAAGAGTGCGGTGGAGCTGATGGCGCCGTTCGGGCTGAACCCGAATGAGGCGAGTTTCTGGGAGAGAGGGATGGAGGCGAGCCTTGGTGTGTGGTTGACTGAGGCGGAGAGGTTGGTTTCCGAGTTGGAATTATAGGCACGGGCTGAAACGGCCCCCGGATGATTTTTGGGGAAGCTTATGTACCTTTTTTCCGTACACGGCGCTTCCCCAAAAACCACCCGGATGACCGTTTCAGCCGCGTGCTGGCGGAACCCTGAGAGACGTCGCTGCGCGCCGGATGCTTAACAAGGCGGAGAATTTTTTCGGATATCGGGGGGATTTTAATAGTGGTGCCGGTGGTCAGACTCGAACTGACACTCCTCTCGGAATCGGATTTTGAATCCGACGCGTCTACCATTTCACCACACCGGCACGGTGCACGTTGATATTGCCCGTGCGGTTTGCCAGAAGTACGGCCTGTTGACAAGGGGGTTTGCGCATTCCATTAGGGGGATATGAGCTGGTGTGTGAACTTTCCTGAGGACTTACCCGTAGCCGGCGGCTGCGTGGTGGCGATTGGCAACTTTGACGGTGTGCACGCCGGACACCGGCATTTATTGGGGCTGGCCAAGGCCGATGCGGCCTATAGAAGCCTGCCGCTGGTGGTGCTGACGTTTGAGCCGCACCCGCGCAGTGTGCTGCGGCCGGAGGTCGTGCTGAAGCGCTTGAGCACGCCGGAGCAGAAGGTGGCGTTGTTGCACGCGGCGGGGGTGGACGGCGTGGCGGTGCTGCCGTTTGATTTAAGTGTGGCTGCAATGACGCCGGAGCGGTTTATTCAGGAGGTGCTGGTGGACTGGCTGGGGGCGGTGGGAGTTTGTGTGGGGGAGAATTTCCGGTTTGGGAATAAAGCCCTAGGCAACACTGAAACCCTGCGGGCTGCTGGGTTGGATGTTGTAGCAGTCAGTCTTCATGAAGATGAGTTTGGCGTTGTAAGCAGTAGCCGCTTGCGGGGGGCTTAAAACCCCAAAACCATCCCGCTTGGCTGCTTTGGCAGCGGCGGAATGGTTCAGAAGGCAGTCGGTATTTCGGATGCGATTGGCATGATTGTTATCCGTTTTGGCTAGACTGGCGGGTTGCTGTGCCGTGGCGCAGTTCCAGTTTAGCGAGAAAATCCCCCATGGCGGCACGAAGCTGGAGTTCGGTGGCGGCAGGAGCAAAGCCGATGCGGGCCATGCTGATGACGCGGGTGATGCTCCAGAGCTTCACGTTGCAGGTTGTATCCCGCACAGAGGGCGGGCCGGTGGAGGGGGTAGGAAAAGGATGGATGGACATGATCGTTCTCCGCGTGATGAGGGGAATGAGGCATGCGATGTTTCTTGTTTTTATGCGTGGTGATTGTGACACAGGGGGTTGCGGAAAGCTAGGATTTTCGGTACATTTTCGGCCTACATGACTTGGTATGGAAGAGGATTTTGAGATGAGCGAGACGCAAAATATGGGGGCCGGACAAGACGGCGCAGGTAAGGCCTGGGGCGAGACCCTGCATTTGCCGAAGACCAATTTTGCGATGCGCGCGAATTTGCCTGCACGGGAACCGGCATGGGTGCAGCGCTGGCTGGAGAACGATGTTTACGGCAAGCTGCGCGCCAAGCGGCGGGCGGAAGGTGCGCCGAAGTTCATTGTTCACCTTGGCCCCCCGTACGCCAACGGCAACATGCACATGGGCCACGCGCTGACCTACGTGCTGAAGGATTTTGTGGTGCGCAGCAAGTTCATGGCCGGATATGACAGCCCGTATGCGCCCGGTTGGGACTGCCACGGCCTGCCGATTGAGTGGAAGGTGGAGCAGGACGAGCTGCGCGCCAAAGGTAAGACAAAGCATGACGTGAGCCGCGAGCAGTTGCGGGCTTGGTGCCGTGCCTACGCCCAGAAATGGGTGGGGGTGCAGAAGGCCGAATGGCAGCGGTTTGGCGCGATTGGGGATTGGGATAACCCGTATTTGACGATGGCGCCTGCCAACGAAGCCGGAATTGTGCGCGAGCTGGGCAAGATGGTGCGTAGAGGCTTGGTTTACCGTGGGCTGCGTTCCACCCAGTGGAGCTGGGCTGAGGAGACGGCGCTGGCGGAGGCGGAGGTTGAGTATAAGGATGTGACTTCGACGGCTGTTTACGTGGCGCTGCCAGTGATCAGTGATCAGTCATCAGTGATCAGTGAGAATCTCGTTATCTGGACGACGACGCCTTGGACTTTGCCGGCTAACCGTGCTGTGGCGGTGAAGGTGGATGAGGATTACGTTGCTGTTGAAGGTAATGGTGGCCGTTACTGGGTGGCCAAGGCCTTGGTGGAGAGTTTTGCCAAGGCGGTCGGTTTTGAGGCCAAGCATGGCGCCGCCGTTCGGGGTGAGGCGATGGTGGGTTGGGAATATAAGCACCCGCTGTATGACACCGTGCAAAAGGTGGTGCCGGGGTTCCATGTGACGACGGATGCCGGTACGGGCTTGGTGCATATTGCGCCGGCGCATGGGCAGGAGGACTTCTTGATTGGGAAGGAATTCGGGCTTGACTTGAATTGTCCGGTGGATGGGGCTGGGAAGTATGAAAGCCATGTGCCTGCGTTGCCGCTGAGTGGTGAGGCGATTGCGGGTAAGCTTATCTGGTCGATGCAGAAGGTGATTCTGGCGGAGCTGGAGCAGAGTGGGCGGTTGTTGGCCAAGAATGACTTCCAGCACAGTTACCCTGTGAGCTGGCGTTCCAAGGAGAAATTGATTTTCCGGAGCACTGAACAGTGGTTCGTGACGATGGACCAGCCGATTGAGGCGCTGGGCGGGCAGAGTTTGCGCGATGCGAGCCTTGACCGGATTTACGGCCGGAATGGTGTGAAGGGCGTGAACTGGGTGCCCGAATATGGTGCCAACCGCATTGGTGGGATGATCGCGGGGCGGCCGGACTGGTGCATTTCGCGGCAGCGGGTTTGGGGTGTTCCGATTACGATTATTCAGAACAAAACCACAGGTGAATTAGTGGCTGACGAATCTGTATGGGAGCATATTGCCGACCTTGTGGCCAAGGAAACGATTGATGCGTGGGACAGCAGGTTGGGTGGCCGTGAGGCGGAGTTATTCCCTGAGGGATGGCTGGCTGCCAAGGGTTTGACGGCGGCTGATTTCAGCTACAGCCGGGATATTCTGGACGTGTGGTTTGACAGCGGCACGACCCATGCGCACGTGCTGCGGGCGGATGCGAATAATCCTGAAGACCGGTTTTATCGGGAGGACGGGAAGCGGCCTGCGGACCTTTACCAAGAGGGGTCTGACCAGCACCGCGGGTGGTTCCATTCCAGCTTGCTGACTTCGGTGGCGAACTACGGTGACGCACCGTACGAGAACGTGGTGACCAGCGGCTTTGTGGTGGACGGCGAAGGCCGGAAGTTCAGCAAGAGCCTTGGCAACGGGGTTGAACCGCGGCAGCTGATGGACAAATACGGCATGGATATCATCCGGCTGTGGGTGGCGAGTTCGGATTACTCCGAGGACATCCGGTACTCTCCGGTGATTATGGAGGGGATGGCGGATGCTTACCGGCGCTTCCGGAATACGTTCCGGTGGTTGCTGGGGAATTTAGGTAGCCAGGAACCGGGTAGCCAGGTAGCCAAGGATGACCTGCGGGCTGTGGATATTGCTAGTTTGCCGGAGTTGGAGCGGTACATGATGCACCGCTTGCACACGGTGCTGGCCGAGGTGCGCGGGCATTATGAGGCCTACCATTTCCACAAGGGTTACCGTGCGCTGTATGAGTTTTGTGGGACGGAGCTTTCCAACTTCTACTTCGATGTGCGCAAGGACGTGCTGTACTGCGACGGGCTGGACAGCCCGACACGGCAGGCGTGTGTGAGCGTGCTGGTGGAGATCTTCCGTGGGCTTGTAACCCACCTTGCGCCGCTGATGCCTTTCACTTGTGACGAGGCTTGGCGCGAGCGGTATGGGGACGAGGCTTGCGTGTTTATGGAGACTTACCATGAGGTTGCTAAGGTGCAGTTCAGTGATAGGCAAATTGCAATTTGGACTTCGATTTTGCAAATACGTGATAGCGTGAATGGTGAGCTTGAGAAACTGCGAGCTGCTGGGGGAATTGGTGCTAATACTGAGGCAAAAGTTGTTTTGCCAAATGAAGAAGCTACTACCTCGTTGATGAGGGAAGTTGTTGGAGTTAGCGAAGTGATTGCTGGCGATAAGCTCTCTGTGGCCAAGCATGATGGACATAAGTGCCCGCGGTGTTGGCGGTACTATGGGAAGC
>JAIXZU010000037.1 GCA_027489415.1 Alphaproteobacteria bacterium | reverse complement strand
GGCTTCTGCATTGCCGTTATGGGTGGTCATGAGGGCGTCTTCATAGGGCACGGTGACGCGGTAGACGTGGTTGAAGCGGCGAGTGTCGGGGTCGTAGACGTTGCCGAGGTGGGCGAGGTCCGCCACCGTGATACGGATGCCGAATTCTTCCCAAGATTCGCGGATGACGGCGATGATACAGGCGATTTCGTGTTCGTCGTAGAAGCCTTCCGGCGGTGCGGGGAAGCTTTCGGCGAGGGCGACTGCGTCGCTGTCGCTTTCCGGATTGAGGAAGTCCTTGTCGTCTATCAGGCCGCCGTGGAGGGTTGCCTTGCCGCCGTTGACAGGATCGTCATATGAGCGGAGGCCGCCCATCAGAGCGCCATTGCGGCGGTAGACGGCGAAGGTGACGACATTGTGGGTGGTGGGGACGGGCTTCCGCGTCTTCTGGTAGGCTTCAGTCAGCTTGGTTTCGGCTTCAGAGGACGGGATGACCAGCCATTTGGGCATGGTGTCACGCTCGTTGGCGATCTCCGGATTAGCGGTCCAGAAGAGTTCACCTAGAATAGTATCATACTTAACCTCCGTGAGGAGGTAGCGCTGGTGCTGGGTGAGACCATCAGCCTCCAACTCGTACTGCTTTTCGAGGATGGCGAGTGAGCCATCTTCAAGGCGGATTTCCGCCTTATAAATGGTTTCGGGGGACATGGAGATATCCTTTGCGGTAAGAGGGCTGGTAGGTGGCTCGTGTAGTCTGGTGCATGTGTACACCTGACGTATACGGATTACAAGGCCCCCTGCCCTGCTGGTGGATGGGTTTAGAAACTGTCCACAGGCGTTTTTGGCTGTGGGGTTGGATTTTGGTGGGGTTGATATTGGGGTTTTGTATACCCATAATAGGAGTGTCAGGCACCCCGGTTGGGGGTGGGGTTATAAGTTCTCAGACAACGAGAGAGAGTACCCCCCGATGGCCGAACTTATTCAGGATTATATCCAGTCTATCCAGAAATACTCCGCGCTGAGCTTTGAAGCTGAGCAAGAGCTTGCGATACGGTGGCGCGACCACAAGGATGAAAAGGCTTTCCGTATTCTGATGCAGAGTTACCTGCGCCTTGTGGTGAAGGTGGCCCTTGGTTACCGCGGGTACGGCCTGCCGCTGGAAGAGCTGGTGCAGGAGGGGAATATTGGCCTGATGCAAGCAATTACGCGGTTTGAGCCGCAGCGCGGATTCCGGCTTTCCACGTATGCCATGTGGTGGATTAAGGCCCATGTGCAGGAATATATCCTAAACAACTGGAGCATGGTGAAGATTGGTACCAGCAGCACGCAGAAGAAATTGTTCTTCAACCTGCGCCGGTTGAAGGCTGAAATGCTGGGTGAGGAAGGGATTCACCTTTCCCCCGAAGCTGTGGCCCGTATTGCCAAAGAGCTGAATGTGAGTGTGAATGACGTTGTGGGTATGGACCAGCGCCTGCGCCACGGCGACGAAAGCCTGAACAACCCGCTGGGCAGTGATGAAGATGCCGGTGAATGGCAGGACTTCCTTGTAGAAACTCGGCCAAACCAGGAGGAGATGTTCTCCCGCAAGCAGATTGCCGGACAGCGCAAAGGCGCCCTGATGGCAGCGCTGGCCAAGCTGGACGAGCGTGAGCGGGCGATTTTCGTGGCGCGCCACCTGACCGAAAGCGAGGTTACGCCGACCCTTGAAGAGCTGAGTGGCCAGTTTGGGGTAAGCCGCGAGCGGGTACGCCAGCTTGAGGAGCGCGCTTTTAAGAAGGTGCAGGCGAGCATGCAGCCGGCGATTCATTAACTGGCCATTGGCTATAGGCTTTTGGCTATAGGAATTGGGGGGCCTCTCCCCTTTTTCATTTTTTAACAATGGTTTATAAGATTATTCTTGACTTTTGCCACAACCTGGGGTAGTGTTTGGGAACGATGTCGCCCGAGTTTGGGCGGCATTTTTGTTTGATATCCATAACCACTAGTAACTGAGGAGATAGGCCCATGCCTGCGCGTACTGTTATCACTTTTGAAGAGCAAAACAGCATTACCACTTTGAGCGATGAATTTATTGTTAACCCCAGCCGTGAGGTGAGCGTTGTAGCGCGCCTGATTAGCGGCACCCCCACCACCGGTGCCCGTGTGCAGGTGACCCTTGATGAAGTTGAGAAAATTACCGCCGGAACAGCCATTTGGGTGAACAGCCCGCTGGGCAACCGGATTGTGAGCGGTGCGGAGAAGGTTTTCCGGCCGGTGACGGGTATCCGGCTGAGTGTGACCGACGGGACCTGGGGCTTACAGGTACGGCAGGGTTAGGAGGACGCCACCATGCCAAGCCAAACGATTTATAGAGATATTGCCGGAGAGGTTTCCTTTGACCTTTCCCGCAGGCCCAGCCCCCCGCCCCTATGGAGCCATGACTTTACGCTGCAAGGGGTACAGAACGGCCTGAGCTTCACCCGTGCCAGCAGCGCGGGTTTCACCAACAGTGACGGAGCATGGGTGGTAGGTGGTGCAGATACACCCCGTTTAGACCATATGGCCGGTAGCCTTACCCCCAGAGGGCTTTTGTGTGAGGAGGCGCGCACGAACTTCCTGCTGAACAGCACAGGGCCTGCGACCCAAACCGTGAGCCTTGGTGTGGGCACCTACACCCTGAGCGTGGTGGGGAGTGGCAGTTGCACCTGTGCGGCGGGAACTGCTGTAGGCACGGGATTTGGGCCTGCAACCGCTGCTGTGCCCGACACCTTCACGCTGACGACTGCCGGGACAGTGGTATTCACGGTGAGTGGCAGCTTGAGCCGTTTTCAGTGTGAAAATGGTGCGTTTGCGACGAGTTTTATTGCCACGACTGGCAGTGCGGCCACGCGCAGCGCTGATATTTGCAGCGTGAGCCTTGGCGGAAGCATTAACCCGCAGGAAGGGACTTTTGCGGCGACGTGCGTTGTTGGGCAAGGTGGCGGCATGGTGTTGGGGTTTGACGATGGGAGTGGTGGTGCGGTTACCCGTGGGCATTTTTCAGCGTCCCCCTCCTCTCGCGGCCTTTATATGATGATTGGCAACAGCGTGAGGGCGAACATTCAGCATACGGCGACGATAGTGGCTGGAAGCTTGTTGAGAGTGGCCTTCAGTTACAGTGCAGCTGGTACAACGTGCGCGGCGAATGGCCAGATTATCGGCACAAGTGCCACAGCTACCAACGGTTTTACCGTTAGCAGCCTGCGGGTGGGATGCCGGTTCTTTTCTGCTGCCACCAACCAGATGAACGGGCATGTTCAGCGTGTTGCTTACTACCCCAACGCGCTTAACCAGAGCCAATTACTGCAATTAACCGAATAAGAGGGAGACTGGTACCATGTGGACCGATTATTACCTTAAATTTGCCGATGAGGCTGATTTTGCGCTGAATATGCCTGAAAACCTTAAGGTTCCGGCCAGCGAGAGCCATGCTACCGATGTGATTGGCGCGCTGTACCGCAACGATACGTTTGCGGCGCTTGAGGGCTTCCATGTGAACCTGCGACTGCGCGGAAACCCGCTGCCTGCAAGCCTTTCGGCCTTTGACATTGGCACCCCTGCGCAGCCAAAGCGTGTTTTTGCTTAAAAAAGCGCGTTCAAGCGGGTTGACGCGCAGAAAAGCTGCACCTATATACGACTGCGTGGGTCGGTAGCTCAGTGGTAGAGCATCTGGCTTTTAACCAGTGGGTCGACAGTTCGATCCTGTCCCGACCCACCATATGTTCCATTGGTTTGCGAGTCCTCTTGGGCTCGCTTTTTTTGTTATTGGTACCTGTAGATAGGCGTTTATAACCGCACGCGTGCAGCCCTGAGAAACGTCGCTTCGCGACGGAGTGCCGTGTTAAAGGGTTGACGGGGGTTGGGTTTGGCTTTATGTGGGGGTGGTGTGGGCTGATAGCTCAGTCGGTAGAGCAGTTGACTCTTAATCAATTGGTCGTGGGTTCGAATCCCTCTCGGCCCACCAGTTTTCTTGTATTCCTCCTAATATAAAGGTAGCTGGAATGGCACTTGTCTCAGTTGTAATTCCTGTATTTAACGCAGCCACGTTCATCCGCCGTGCCGTGAGCTCGGTGCTTGCCCAGTCGTTTACTGATTTTGAGATTATCATTGTGGACGATTGTTCACGCGACAATACGGTTGAGATTGTTGAGGCGCTTGCACGCGAGGATGGGCGTATCAAACTCTTCGTGCAGGATGTGAATGGCGGGCCTTCCGCCGCGAGAAACCGTGGTTTTAAAGAAGCCCGCGGTGAGTGGATTGCCCTACTTGATGCTGATGACGCCTTTATGCCCAACCGACTGGAAGCCATGCTGAAAGTTGCGACTGCCGAACAGGTTGATATGCTTGCCGACAACTTGTTGATGTATGACCTGGCTGCGGATACCGTTGGTGGGCAAGCCTTTCCTTGGGACAAGCAGCTTGAGGCGCTTGATTTCACCGCGCTTTTAAGCCGTGACCAGATTGGTGAGAGTGCGCCGCTGGGGTGGATTAAACCACTCTTCAGAAAGGCTTTTTTAGAACAGACTGGACTTGTTTACCGGGAAGACATGCGCCATGCGGAGGATTTTTATTTTTACTCCGAGATACTTCT
>JAIXZU010000005.1 GCA_027489415.1 Alphaproteobacteria bacterium | reverse complement strand
GTCATGCTGCTGGCGGCGGGGGTCATCCTGCTCCTCATAATGGGGGCAAGCATGGATGAACTGAATCCGCTGCTCGACTACCTCTGGTATCTGGGGGCGGTCGGCATAGTCGGCCTTGTCTTGGTCGTCGGCTCCATGAGCCGCTACGCGCTGTTCTTTATCCTCACCCAGCTCTGGGAAGACGGACTGAAGAGCCAGATAGGTCTTATAACGGGATTATTCCCAATCTAAGGGAAGGGGGCGCAAGCCCCCTTTTTCTTATCAACACTTGCACATAAGCCCCTCACACCCATAATCCGTCCAAAGGCTTCGGCCCCGACCTTTTAGAATGCTCATACAGGAGATTACCATGAGCAATAACTCTCTGACCGACATCATCGCCTCGTTCCTCGGTGAAATCATCAGCAGCTCCTACAACGTATTTGCAGGAACCTTCCTGATCTCGTTCCTCTACATCCTTGTGATGAACGAAAGCCAACCCAATTTTCTGATTTTAATCGGTAACGTGTCATTTTTCATCTTGCTGGTATCAATCTGCCTGTGGCTTATCGTCAAAACTACCGGTTTGCTCTGCAAGCTGTTCAGAAAAATTGCCGGCTAAACGCTAAGGCTTAATATCAAACGAAGGGGGCCCCAGCCCCCTTTTTCCTTGCCCACAGCACCATTCTCCCCTAAAAGGCCGCCACCGCCCCCGTTTTAGAAGGAGCCGTAAATGGCCTACAACCTCCCCCAACGCCTCTCGAAGGAGGCCTACGCTACCCATATTCAGGCACTGAAGGACCTCCAAAGCACCGCCCCCGCGCGCGGCAAAAAGAATGTCCCGATAGCCGAAACGCGGGAGCATCTGGAGCCGCTCCTGCGCCACTGGCCGCTGTTTGGCAGTACCAGCACGGTGCCCCTCATGGCCGGACGGCTGTATGAGGAAACCGGCATTCAGTACAGCCCAAGCTCAATAAATATGGCGATAAAGGACTGGCAGCTCACGCCCGCCAACGCCCACAGCCGCGGCGCTGCCAAAACCCAGCCCGCCCAACGTCTGGGCTTTAAACGATAGTCAACACCAAGGCCCGCCTCCACAGGCGGGCCTTTGTCACGGGCAGGGGCATACGGCCCCGCCGTCCCCAACCCACAAAAAAAGCCGCCCAGATGGCGACGTTGATAAAACCCTACCCCACCCCGTGGCAAAAGTCAAAAACAATTTAATAAATAACAATAAAATCAATATAATATAATAAAAACATAAAAGGTAGGATGAACTTGAAACCCGCTTCATCCCTCGTTCAGCCGCTTTGCCTGAAACCACCAACCGAACATCTCGCCCCAGCCCTCTAACTTTCCACAACTTTCTGCCCGTTTCTGCTTGACACCAACCCCCCACGGCCCTATATCCGCCCTAACCGTACAACCTGACCACCGTACGTAATCGAAATTTGACCCGGATATTTGCCACCATCGGGTCTTTGCCAATCCCAAGGCAATCAAGGGATTGGCCTTTGTTGTAACCGTGCCTCTGCCCCGGCGAATGGGTAAGCACACAAGGAAGATAGCGCATCATGGCCACCCAGCCCGAAGCCACCCAGAACATTCGTATCCGGCTTAAGTCGTACGATCACCGTGTTCTCGACAAATCCACTCTCGAAATCGTGGAAACCGCCCGCCGTACCGGCGCCAAGGTCCACGGTCCCATTCCGCTGCCCACCAAAATCGAGCGTTTCTGCGTACTCCGCAGCCCGCACATCGACAAAAAGAGCCGCGAGCACTTCGAAATGCGCACCCACAAGCGTGTGCTGGAAATCGTAGAGCCGACCCCGCAAACCATCGACGCTTTGATGAAGCTGGACCTCGCGTCCGGCGTCGAAGTGCAGATCAAGCTGTAACGGAGGGTTAAAGCTATGCCTAACCAAATCCGTCACGGCCTCGTTGCCAAAAAAGTCGGTATGACCCGTATCTTCAACACTGCCGGCCAGCACGTTCCTGTTACTGTCCTGCAAGTTGAAGGCGCTCAAGTTGTTGCTCAGCGCACCGTTGAAAAGGACGGCTACACCGCCGTTCAAATCGGTACCTTCACCAAGAAGGCCCAGCGCGTATCCAAGCCGGAACTCGGCCACTTCCGCAAAGCCGGTGTGGAGCCCAAGTACAAGCTCGTTGAATTCCGCGTCACGCCCGAAAACCTCGTTGCCCCGGGCACCGAACTGAAGGTGGACCACTTCACCGCCGGCCAACTGGTCGACGTTCGCGGCACCACCAAGGGTCGCGGTTTCACCGGTGTAATGGCCCGCTGGAACTTCCACGGTCTCCGCGCTACCCACGGTGTGTCCGTGTCTCACCGTTCCCACGGTTCAACCGGTCAACGCCAGGACCCGGGCCGCGTCTTCAAGAACAAGAAGATGGCCGGTCACTACGGTGTGGAAAACGTCACGACCCAGAACCTGGAAGTCGTACGTGTGGACGCCGAACGCGGTCTCATCCTCATCAAGGGCTCCGTGCCCGGTGCCAAGGGTGGTTACGTGTTCGTGAACGACGCCGTGAAGATCAAAAACGCTAAAGTGACCAAGTAGGAAAGGGGAACGACATGAATATCGACATCATCTCCCTCGACGGTAAGAAGACCGGCGCCATGGATCTCCCGACCAATGTCTTTGGTCTCGAAATCCGCACCGACCTCCTCGCCCGTGCCGTCAACTGGCAGTTGGCCAACAGCCGCGAATGGCTGGCCCACACCAAAACGCGCGGCGAAATCGACCGCTCGAAGAAAAAGCACGGCCCGCAGAAGAAGTCCGGTAACGCCCGTCATGGTGCCCGCTCCTCCAACATCTTCGTTGGCGGTGGCGTGTCCCACGGTCCCCGTAACCGCACCAACACCAACAGCCTGCCCAAGCAGGTGCGTGCCCTGGCTCTGAAGACCGCCCTCTCCGGCAAGCTCTCTACCGGCAACCTCATCGTTGTAGATGAAGCCGCCCTGAGCGCCCCGAAGACCAAGGCCCTTCACGCCCAGCTCACCAAAATGGGTGCCCTGAACGCGACCTTCATCGTGGACAGCTTCGAAACCAACTTCGACCTCGCTTCCCGCAACCTGCCGCACGTTAAAGTCATTCCCACCGCTGGTGCGAACGTCTACGACATCCTGCAGCGCGACAAGCTGGTTCTCACCTCCAAGGCTGTCAGCATGCTGGTTGCCCGCCTCAGCAAGGAAGAAACCGAAGTGGCCGTGGAAGCTCCGAAGGCTGCCAAGAAGCCCGCAACTAAGAAATCAGCAGAGTAAGGGAGCACTATCATGAGCAAAACCTCATCTTCCGCCGCCCCCACCGAGCGTATGTACCAACTGGTCGTGCGTCCTCTCATCACCGAGAAGACCACCAAGGTTTCCGAATCTGGCAACTGGCTCACTTTCGAAGTGCTGCCGGACGCCACCAAGCCGGAAATCAAAACCACTTTCGAGCGCCTCTATGGTGTCGAAGTCCTGAAGGTCAACACGCTGGTTCAAAAGGGCAAAAAGCGTACCCGTAACCTCGGCGCACGCTCGGACATCAAAAAAGCCTTCGTCAAGCTGAAGGACGGCCAAAGCGTCGACCTCTCCGCAGGCGTGAAATAATCAGGTAGGGAAAGGAAAAGTCATATGGCACTCAAAACCTACAACCCAACATCGCCCGGCCGTCGACAGCTTATTACTGTCGACAAATCCGAGCTGCACAAAGGCGCGCCCGAGAAGTCTCTCACCGCTCCTATCAGCTCTTCCGGCGGTCGTAACAACACTGGTCGCACCACTGTTTGGCAGCGCGGCGGCGGTCACAAGCGCCGTTACCGCATTATCGACTTCAAGCGCGCCAAGTTCGGCGTACCCGCCAAAGTCGAGCGTTTGGAATACGATCCCAACCGTTCCGCCTTCATCGCGCTGGTAACCTACAAGGATGGCGAACTGTCCTACATCCTGGCACCGCAAAAGCTGAAAGTGGGCGACACTGTCATGTCCGGCCCGCAAGCAGAAATCGTGCCCGGTAACGCCCTGCCGCTGAAGAACATTCCGGTTGGTACCGTTGTTCACAACGTCGAGCTCAAGCCCGGCGCAGGTGGCATCATGGCCCGCTCTGCCGGCGCAAGCATCCAGCTTGCCGGTAAGGACGGCGCCTACGTGCAGCTTCGCATGCCGTCCGGAGAACTCCGCCGCGTGCATGAATCCTGCCTCGCAACCATCGGTTCCGTCAGCAACCCGGACCACATGAACACGCAGCTCGGTAAAGCCGGCCGCGCCCGCTGGATGGGTCACCGTCCGGTCGTCCGTGGTGTGGTGATGAACCCGGTAGACCACCCGCACGGTGGTGGTGAAGGTAAAACCTCTGGTGGCCGTCACCCGGTCACTCCGTGGGGTAAACCTACCAAGGGTAAGAAGACGCGTAATCTGCGTAAACCTAGCGGCAAGCTTATTATCCGCCGCCGGACAGATAAACGATAGGGCAGGGGAGTAATCACACATGGCTCGTTCAATCAAAAAAGGCCCGTTCGTGGATGCCCACGTATCGGCCAAGGTCGCCAAGGTTCAGTCCTCCGGCCGCAAGGAAGTCATTAAAACCTGGTCGCGTCGCAGCACCATCATGCCGGACTTCGTCGGCGTGACGTTCGCCGTCCACAATGGCAATAAGTTCATCCCCGTGCTCATCACCGACAACATGATCGGTCACAAGCTCGGAGAATTCGCACCAACCCGCACGTTCCCCGGTCACCCGGACAAGAAGGCTGCGGCCGTGACGAAGAAGAAGTAAGGATAAACGCATATGAGTAAATCCGTTACCCCCCGCAAGGCCGCAGCTAACGAAGCTGTTGCCAGCCTGCGCGACATCAAGTCCAGCACCCAAAAGGCGCACTTGGTGCTCGAACTCATCCGCGGCAAGCCCGTCGAACGCGCGCTGAACGACCTCACGTTCTGCCGCAAGAAACTGGCTCCCATCACCAAGAAGCTGCTGCTTTCCGCCATTGCTAACGCGGAAAACAACCACGGCCTGAACGTGGACAACCTCGTGGTTGCGCAAGCCTTCGCGGACAAGGGCGCCTACCTCAAGCGCTGGATGCAACGCGCCAAAGGCCGTGCCGCTCCCGTGCTGAAGCACCGCTGCCACCTCACCATCGTGCTGGCTGAAAAAGCGCCCGAAGTGAAGGCTCCTAAGGCCTCTGCCCCGAAGGCCGCCAAGCCCGCCGAAGCCAAGGCACCTAAGGCTGCCAAGGCAGAAGCTGCAGAAACAACAACCGAAACCACGGAGGCCTAATTCTATGGGACAAAAAGTTAAACCGATCGGCCTGCGCCTTGGCGTTAACCGTACCTGGGACTCCCTCTGGATCGCCGGTAAGGACTACCCCACCCTGCTGAAGGAAGACGCCACAATCCGCACCTTCCTCATGGCCAAGCTCAAGGGCGCAGCCATCAGCAAAATCACCATCGAGCGCCCCTCCAAGAAGTGCCGTGTGTTCATCCACACCGCTCGTCCCGGCGTCATCATTGGTAAAAAGGGTGCCGAAATCGAGAACCTGCGCAAGGAAATCCAAAAGAAATCCAAAAGCGAAGTCGTTCTCAACATCGTGGAAATCCGTAAGCCGGACATCGACGCCAAACTGATCGCCGACTCCGTCGCCGACCAGCTCGAGCGCCGTATCGCCTACCGCCGTGCCATGAAGCGTGCCGTGCAAAACGCGCTCGCTGGTGGTGCCAAGGGGGTGCGTATCCGTCTCGCCGGCCGTTTGGCTGGTGCGGAAATCGCCCGTACCGACTGGTACATCGAGGGATCCCTGCCGCTGCACACGCTCCGCGCCGACATCGACTACGGCATGGGCGCCGCTCACACCACCTACGGTGTTATCGGTATCCAGGTCTGGGTCAACCATGGCGAGAAGTATGGCATTGACTACACGTCAAATGTCCAGTAAAGCCGCCAATTGAAGAATATAGGGTAAAGCTATGCTGCAACCAAAGAGAACTAAATTCCGTAAGGCCCACAAGGGCCGGATCCACGGCGACGCTAAAGGCGGAACCGACGTTAACTTCGGCGAATTTGGCCTGAAAGCCATGGAGCCGGAGCGCGTCACCGCCCGTCAAATCGAGGCCGCCCGCCGCGCCATGACCCGTTACATCGCCCGTGGTGGCCGTGTATGGGTCCGCGTGTTCCCGGATGTTCCCGTGTCCAAAAAGCCTGCCGAAGTCCGTATGGGTTGCGG
>JAIXZU010000009.1 GCA_027489415.1 Alphaproteobacteria bacterium | reverse complement strand
CGGGGACGTCCTGACGGCCTTCCACAAAGCTGTACATGCCGTAGGTGCGGGATTTGGGCGTGAGCATGCTTTCCATGTAGGGGCCTTGCCAGCCTTGGAAGCCGGTGTCGTTGTTCAGGAGGTCTTCAAAGCGGAGGGTGTGTTCGCCGGTGCCGAGGTGGAACTCCGTGTAGGCTTTTTTAATGTTGGAGAATTCGGTGATTTGGGCGGTGGTGCCGGCTTGACCGAAGATGTTGATGGCTGCGACACCGGCCACGACGGAGAGAATCCCGAAGATGGCGAGGGCGATGCGGGCGTCCAGACCGAACATGGCGCCGGACTGGCTGGTGTTGGGTGTTGGGTGTTGAGTATTGAGTGGGATGTGAATGATTTTCATGGGGGGAGTTTAGCGCGAAAACGGGGAGTGGGAATTGTATGCTTGTTATTCGTGTGATAGGGGTGTGAGTTATCTGCAACTTGTTTCCGTTTTCTGGTGGAGAGCTGAATGGTTAATCCTCTGTTAAAACCTGCACCGCTTGCTCATATGTTGACTGCGATTGTGTTTACACCGCGGCAGATTCTCCTGCATGACTGGGTTGGTGCGGCGGGACTTCTGCTTTATGCTGCGTTTGTGTTTTGCGCGTTTATGCCAAAGGAATGGGGAGAAGTGCGAAGCTGGATGATGGCACTATTCGGTGCCGTCGTTTGCGCTGGATTGTTGTTCTCGCTGAGTTCGGATTTGATGATACTTGCGGCTATGGCGGGAATGATAGGCTTCATCTATGGCTTTAACGCTGTAATTGAAGTGTTTGCACCTCCGAAACATCTCGTTAAATAACAAAGGCGGCCCTATGGGCCGCCTTTGGCGTTTTGGTAAGGCTATTTGAGGGTTTTGAGCCAGGCGACGAGGTCGGCGCGTTCGGCGGGGTTTTTGATGCCGTTGAACTGCATTTTAGTGCCGGGGATGTATTCCTTCGGGGCTTCCAGGAAGGCATAGAGTTTGGTTTCGTCCCATGTGCCGATTTCGGCTTTTTTGGCCATGAGGGCGCTGGAGTAGGAGTAGCCTTCCATGTGGCCTACGGGCGCGTTTACGATATTCCACATGTTCGGGCCGGTTTTGTTGGCGCCGCCGTTGTCGAAGCTATGGCAGGCCTTGCATTTGGCGGCGACTTTTTCGCCTTTGACGGGGTCCGCGACATAAGAGGCGAGGTCGAAGGCGGGTTCGGCGGCTTTAGGTTCTCCGGCGGTGGCGGTTGCTGCTTCTTCGGCGCCGGGGACGATGGTTTTGGCTTCAGCCCCTTCGTGAGACGGCAAAATGCTGCCGGTTAGGATGTAGGAGCCGCCGAAGTAGACCACGGCGAGGAGGTCCGCCACTATAACGGTACTGATAAAGGCCTGGGAGAGTTTGTTCATGGGGGATTTTGTCCATTCTTATGGGTATATGGGGCAAACTAGGGGGGCGTAGGCGGAGAGTCAAGGCCCCTGAATGGGAATTTGAGGGGGATTGTGTGATTGGGGCTTGACTTGGGTTGGGGGTTATGGCAAACGCGCCGGAGACGAGTGTGATTACCAGTAACCACACGGTATGAGAATTTGACGAAGGACACGCCGACATGGCCACGAAACGGACTTATCAGCCTAGCAACGTTGTGAAGAAGCGCAGCTGCGGTTTCCGCGCCCGTATGAAGACCACGGATGGTCAGAACGTGCTGAAGCGCCGCCGTGCCCACGGCCGTAAGCGCCTGAGCACCGCGCCATTCGGCCGCTACCAGCGCTAGGTTTTACCTTAGAGCTTTTTTAAGGGTGCTTGGCACCCTTTTTGTTTATGATAGGATGGATTATGGCTGTTATTGTGCGCCGGCTGCTGGTTCGGCAAAATTTCCTGAAAGTGAAAGCTGAGGGCAAACGTGCGGGAACGCAGGGATTTGTGCTGCAATGGCTTGAAATACCTGATGAAGAAGGGCTTGGGGTAGGCTTTACCGCCAGCGGAGCCCTTGGCAATGCGGTGAAGCGCAACAGGGCGCGGCGCAGGCTTAAAGCGGCTTTTGATGATGCTTGCCGTTGCAACCCTAAAGCAGAAGGGCAGGGACGCTGGTTGGTGCTGGTGGCGAAGGCTCCGATTTTTGAGATGGATTACAAGTACCTGTTGCGGGATATGCACAAAGCCTTGGCTGAAGCGGGGATTTCATGCGGCGGGTAGTTTGGTGGGGGATTCGGTTCTACCAATTGACCTTGAGTGCTTTTATTGGCCGGACATGCCGCTTTGAGCCCAGTTGCAGCCATTATGCACAGGAAGCCGTGATGCGGTTTGGTGTGATGCGGGGTGGTTGGTTGGCCGTGAAGCGTATTGGGCGGTGCGGGCCTTTCGGGGGGAGTGGGTATGACCCGGTGCCGGAGGCTGTGAGCAAGAAGGGATGTTCCTGCTGCAAAGACTGATGAATGGGTGGTAAGAAAGCGGCAGTTAGTGTGGCGGTAGGCCTTATTCGGTGATATAAGCGGCGCATTCAAAGCTTTAGAGAAAGAGTTTTTTCATGATGAACAAAAACGACAAAGGCCATAATACCCGCATGATTTGGGCGTTGGCGTTGAGCGGTCTCATTTTGTTGGTTTCCGATTATGCTAGCGTGCAATTATTTGGGCGCCATGTGACCGGAGCCAAGCCGGTTGTGGAGGGTAGCAAGGAGCCTGCGGGCCAAGTTGCCAAGGAGGCTGATGTTGCGGCTGTTACGATGAATGGAACTGAGGCTGTGAGCCCCACAACGGCGCTTGCGCCTGCCATGCGGTTACCGCTGGGGAATGAGCGTATTGATGCGAGTATCAACACCATTGGGGGCCGTTTGGACCAGTTGGTGCTGAAGAACTACAAGAGTGAGATTGATGAAAAGGATGGTTTTACATTCCTAAAGCCCAATGGAAGCCATGCTGAGTATGTGGCTGCCGGTTGGTTGGGCGCTGGTATTGAAGGGCCGACTGAAAATACGCCGTGGCAAGTTGAAGGGGATGTGAATGCCCCCGGAAAGCCGGTTGTTCTGGTATGGCGTAACAGCAGCGGGCAAGCCTTCCAGCGCGAGTTTGTGGTGAACCCCGACAGCTATGTTGTGACTGTGACCGAGCGTGTGATTAACACGGCTGAATTGCCTGTTAGCCTGACGCCGTTTGTACAGGTGCACCGTGCAGACGGGTACTGGCCCAATGAGCACAGCAGCTGGGTTAACTACTTTGGGCCGATGGGTGTTACAGAAAAAGATGAGAATGGCTTCCAGCAATATGAAGAGAAATATGCTGACCTGAAAAAGGCCGGTAAGAGCGATATTGTGGAAGGCCAGGGCGGCTGGTGGGGAATTACCAGCCAATACTTCATGACCGCAGTGATGCCGGGGATGATTGATGGCAAAGAAGAGATTAGCCAGCGCCAGTTCCGTTACGCCAGCCGCACGGCTGAAGATGGTGTGCATGATGTTTATACCGCGAGTGTCAGCTGGCCCAACCTTGTGGTGGCGCCCGGGCAAACCCGTGAAGTAACCTATAAGATTTATTCCGGACCCAAGCACTACGGCCAATTACAGGCCGCTGGTAGCGAACTTGACCGTGCGATTAGCTGGGGATGGTTTGGCCCCATGGTGAAGGGCCTGTACGCTGCGCTGGCGTGGCTGCATGGTTACCTTGGTAATTGGGGCTATGCGGTGATGGCGTTGACGCTGATTTTGAAAATCGTGTTATTCCCGCTGGCGAACAAGAGCTACCGGAGCATGGCGAAGATGAAGAAGCTTCAGCCCCAGCTGGAAAAAATGAAGGAAAAGCACAAGGGTAACCAGCAGGCGATGGCCACTGAAATGATGGCCCTGTACAAGCGCGAGAAAGTGAACCCGATGAGTGGTTGCTGGCCGATGCTGATTCAGATTCCCATCTTCTTTGCGATGTATAAGGTGGTGCTGGTAATGTTTGAATTCCGCCATGCGCCGCTGGGGCTGTGGATTACCGACATGAGCGTGTATGACCCGTTCTACGTGCTGCCGCTGCTGATGGGGGCGAGCATGTGGGTGCAGTTCAAGCTGAACCCCGCGCCGACCGACCCCACACAAGCGATGATGTTTAAGTGGATGCCGCTGTTCATGACCTTCATGTTCCTGTGGTTCCCCGCCGGACTGGTGCTGTATTGGGTGACGAACAACGTGCTCTCAATCGGCCAGCAGTGGTTGATTATGCGGCAGGAGAAGGCGGTTTAAATCGTTTTCTGAATTCAGGCGCGGACTAAAACGACGCCCCAGCACCTTTTGGCTTGGCTGATGTACGCTTTTGTTAGTACACTGCGCCAAGCCAAAAAGCACCGGGATCGACGTTTGTAGCCTCGCGTGAGCAGTTCATAAAGGTCTCTCTTTTTCAGTTGGATGCCTACGGTTGGGGAGGCTTTATTTTTCTAATATTTGAGTGAGAGGTGCGCTTAAGAGGTGGTCAAGGTTGTTGCGGGAATTGGGGATTTGGGGTAAGCGTACGTTTACATAAAAAGTTGAGGAATTCCTGAGTTATGAATAGAGCGACATCGGAGCTGACCGCCGGACAACTGCGGATTTTGAAGGCTGTGGCCACCCTGCTTGAGAACCCTGCCACCAAGTTAACGGTGCAGCGGATTGCGACGGAAATTCATGTGACAGACGGTGCGATTTACCGCCACTACAAGAGCAAAGATGAGATTTTTGAAGCCATTGCCGGTTATATGGAAAGCAACCTGCTGGGGCCGCTGAACGCTGCGCCCAAGCAGACCGAGCACACGCCCAAGCGGCTTGAGCTGGTGTTTGAACAGCACATGGCGTTTTTGGAGGGGCACCCTGGGCTTGCGCGGCTGATGCTGGGCGGTGGCAGCACGGAGAGCGAGCCGCTGGCCGAGCGTTTGAAACTGCTGAACGCCAAGGTGCGCGCGCAGCTGGTGCAATTACTGAAGTTCGGGGAGGCTCAGGGCGTGCTGCAGCATGATATTTCGCCCGAGCAAGCGACTGAAATGCTTTATGGATTGATGGTGGGGACGGCGGTTTGCTACAGCTTTGGTTTGCCGCAAGTGACGGCGAGCCAGAAATGGCGGTTGTTTGCGACGGCTTGTTTGAAGGGTGGAGTGGAGTCCACAACTTTGCCGAGTAACGGCTAATGTGGCGGTTTGCTTGGATTTTTGCCCTGATTCTGGCTGGGTGCGGGCAGGGGAGTGGTGGCACTAATCAGGATGCGATGCAGGCGTTTGTGGGCTTGAATGTTGCCGACCTTGAGGTGCAGACGCTGGATGGTGAGGTGCAGAAACTGGCGGATTTGAAGGGTGGCAAGCCGATTGTGCTGAACGTGTGGGCGACATGGTGCCCGCCGTGCCTGAAAGAAATGCCGACGCTGGATGCCCTTGGAAAACAAGGCCAATTTGAGGTTGTGGCGATTTCCACCGACAAGGATGCGAAGGTGGTGAAGGACTTTTTGCGCAAGCAGAACTGGGG
>JAIXZU010000128.1 GCA_027489415.1 Alphaproteobacteria bacterium | reverse complement strand
CGCCCCAACTCTCCCCGACACGGAGGCCGGCCAGCGCACCAATCTGCCCACGCGCCGTATCAAGGGCAGGAACCCCACGTAAATACACATCTTTTTTGGCCACGTGGTTGGCAATCTTGGCCAGCACTTTGGTGGGGGCAATTCCCACGCACTCGGGTATCCCAACCCCCTCCCATAAGGCCTGTCGCAGCCTCTGCATGCGTTCTTGCAAACATGGTATGTCACCCATCCCCCGCAGGTTTAAAAACGCCTCGTCCACGCTGTAAACCTCAATCTCGGGTACATGCAGGCGCACCACTCGCATCACGCGGCTACTAATGTCCGCATACAGCTCGAAATTGCACGAAAACATCTTCACGCCATGCGTCCGTATCACTTTCTCCCACTGGTGTACCGGCGCCCCCATCGGAAGTCCCAGCGCCTTGGCTTCATTGCTGCGCGCAATAATGCAGCCGTCATTGTTGCTCAACACCACCACCGGCTTACCGTCCAGCTTGGGCTCAAACACCCGCTGGCAACTCACGAAAAAATTATTACAGTCCAGCAACCCCAACATCGTCATATCCCCCCCGATGCCCATCCTATAAGTTTATTGTGCAATAATCAATGGCGGAATTGACGTCTTTCTCATAGCGTTGTAAAAACAGAGCGTTAATCACGCTCCGTTCCGTTTTCAACACAGGGGGAACCACCATGTTGACCAAGTGCAAATCTATCCTTCTCGCAGTCCTGCTGCTCGCCTCATTCATTCTTCCGTCCTATGCGGCCGAACCCGAGGCCCGCGGCGTCGCTCTGGTAACGCGCTCGAACGGCTTCGTGAGCCTCGAGTGGCCGCGAGACGATCTCTACATCACCTTCGGCCACGCCAATCTCCGGGACACCGGCTACGAATGCTCGGACAACGAGCTTCGTCGCCTCAAGCGGAATTTCAACAGCTATCGCACCCAGATGCTGCCGGACCTTCCCCAATCGATCAGCGCCCTCTACGAGGTGGTCAGGGGGACGGACAGGGTCTACGCCGCCTTCTACGACTGCATGCCCGATGAGGCTTTCTACCAAGGCGTCGTCTTCATCAATTTCGACCTCACCAACGACAGCTTCTTCGACGGCTGGTACTACGTGACAGAACTCGGGGAATACTGAATCTCACACCAACCAACGGCGGCCCAAGGGCCGCCGTTTCGCGTATCAAAGGGGCAGGGGCAATACACCACAAACCACGTATCTTTCTTGCCAAATATCAAGGCCTCACCTACGGTGCGGACATGAACGACACGACCCCGACCCCCACCGTCCCCAATATCACCCTGTGCCTGAACGACCTCCCCGCAGGCCTCACCTTCCCCAGCGGCATGGTGGCGGTGTATACCGAAACCACCGGCCTGTCGCTGGTGACGGACCGCCTCTGCCTCGCCCAGGTGGGGGACGGTGACGGCAACGTCTGGCTGGTGAAGTTCGACGGCTCGGACTACTCCGCCCCTAACCTCCGCGCGCTACTTACCAACCCGCGCCTCACCAAGCTCTTCCACTTTGCACGGTTTGACCTCGCCATCCTGCAAAAATGGCTGAACATCCCCGAAATCCATCCGGTTTTCTGCACCAAAGTCGCTAGCAAACTCACCCAGCCCGGCCCGGGCAAGCACAGCCTGCGCAGCATCTGCCAGCAGTTTTTGGGTATCGAACTCGATAAAACCGAACAAATCTCCAACTGGGCCGCGGAGGTCCTCACCGAAAGCCAGCTCCAGTACGCCGCCTCGGACGTCCTCTACCTGCACCAGCTCACCGCCATTCTCATGGACAAACTCACCGAGCAAGGCCTCAACATGGCCATGACCAACGCCCTGAACTTCCTTCAAACCCGCGTCGACCTCGACCTCCGCGGCTATCCGGAAACCGACCTCTTCTCCCACACCGGTTGGTAAATCGCAGAGTGTAACAAGGTAAAGTCATCCCCATGCAGCTCATACCCGGTTCCTCCAACGGCTTTATCGAAAAAGCCGCCCTGTTCATCATCGCGATGGTAACAGCCATGGGCGCCACCATGTCGGACAGTGGCTGGCTCAGCCTCTGGTGTGTCCTCCTCGGTCTGGCCACCCTCTATCTGGCCTGGCATTTCGATATTTTCAGTTTCAGCTCGGAATCCTGGGCTGAACAACACGCCTCGGAGTGGTCCCAAGCCACCCTCGGCCAATATCCGGCGGACTATGTCGAAGGCGTCTCCCAGATCCGCGACCGCTTCATGCCCCACCACGGCTTTATCTGGTGGTTTTTCCGCTGCGTTTACCTCGCGCTGGGCCTGTCTCTCCTGGCCTTGGCGGGGGAAAGGTACTTTTACGGCACCAATCACATCGCCGGAATAATGATGAAAACCCTTGCTTATCTTTAGGTTTCTTCACATTTCGAAAAAACTCCCCGAATATCGCAACTTCTGCTAATCTGCGCCCCATGAACGCATCACTCGAAGCCGCCCTCGGCACGCTGCGCGCCGAAGCCCAGGCCCTCACCACGCTGGCCGCAGCGCTGGAGGCCGACCCCGCCCTGCCGCAGGCCATCACCCTCATCCACAACACCAAAGGCCGTGTCATTGTCACGGGCGTCGGCAAGTCCGGCCACATCGGTGGAAAAATCGCCGCAACACTGGCCAGCACCGGCACACCGGCCTTCTTTGTCCACCCCACCGAAGCCCTGCACGGGGACCTCGGCATGATCACTACCTCCGACGTCATCATCGCCCTCTCCCACAGCGGGGAAAGCAAGGAACTCGGCGCCATCATCGCCTACGCCACGCGCTTTTCTATTCCCCTCATCGCCATTACCGGCAAAGTAGCCAGCACCCTCGCGAAAGCCGCCACAGTGGTGCTCAATACCCGTGTCGAACGCGAAGCCTGCCCGCTCAACCTCGCCCCCACCACCAGCACCACCGTGGCTCTGGCATTGTGCGACGCCCTCGCCGTCGCGCTGATGACCACCCGCGGCTTCACCAAGGAGGACTTCGCCGTCTTCCACCCCGGCGGTAAACTCGGCGCCCAGCTGCTGCGGGTATCCGAAGTGATGGTGGACGAAGACCTCCCCCTCCACCCCATCAGCGCCACCATGGCCGAAGTCTTGGTCACGCTCACCACGCGCAACCTCGGCTGCGTCGGCCTCACCAACGGGGAAGGGGCTCTGGTCGGAATTTTCACGGACGGCGACCTCAAGCGCCGCCTCAACCCCAACCTGCTCCACCAAACAGCGGCGGATGTCATGACCCAGTCCCCCAAAACCATCACGCCGGACGCTCTCGCCACCTCCGCCGTGGCACAAATGGACGAAAAGGGCGTTACCAGCCTGTGGGTCACCAAAGGCAACCAGCCGGTCGGCCTGCTCCGCGTGCAGGACTGTCTCCACGCCGGTGTCCTCTAACCAACCGGAAGCCTGCCCATGTACCGCCGCCGCCTGATGATCCTCCTGCTGCTGCTCACTGTGGCCTTCATGGGGCTGCTCCTGTTCCTGTCCACGCGCCCCAGCAACCTCTTCCGCATCGGCGCACCGGCCGTCACCGCGCAGCCCACCCAGCTGGACAATCTCCATCACGCCGTCAGCACCACCACCATCGCCACCGTCTCCGCCACCACCCTGCTCGAAAAACCGCGCTACACAGGGCAGGACGCCCTCGGCCGCACCTGGCTGCTCTCCGCTGTCAGCGCCGGTCAGGAAGGCTCGACCACCTCGGCAACTTACGTCCTGAATCAGGTCGAAGCCACCTTCACCGACCCCTCGCCCTCCACCCCCTCGGGCGGCACCTTCAAACTCTCAGCGGAACAAGGCCGCTACACCCAAACCTCGTCCACGCTGCAACTCTCCGGCACGGTCAGCGCCACCGGCATCGGCTTCACCCTTACGGCTCCCAAGGTGGATGCCGACCTCACCACGCGCAAACTCACCGCCACCGGCGGCACCCGCGTCAGCGGCGTCACCGGCGGCTGGAACGTCGACATCTCCGCCCCGACATTGAAGGCGGACCAAATCAGCAGCACGCTCCAACTCACCGGCGGCGTCCACGCCAAATTCATTCCAACCAAATCCACCAAATAAGGCTCAATACCATGTCTCGCCTCCTTCTCTCCCTTCTGGTTCCTGGGTTCCTCTGGTTCCTGGTTCCTGTAAGCCATGCCCAAAGCGGCCCGGTGGACATCACCGCGAACCAGCTGGACATCCAGCAAACCAAAGGCCTCGCCACCTTCAGCGGCAACGTCGTCGTCACGCAAACCGGCTTCACCCTCCAGGCCCCGAAAGTGGTCGCGGACTACGCCGGTGGCAAATCCAACAGCACGGACATCAACTCCATCACCGCCTCCGGTGGCGTCACCATTACCCGCACGGGGCAGGGGGCTCAGGCGGAAAAAGCCACCGGCAACACCGCCCTCTACTCACCGGCCACGAAACAGATCATCCTCTCCGGCAACGTCACCCTTATCCGTGGCCCCAGCTCCCTCTCCGGGGATAAACTGGTCTACGACATGGCCACCGGCAACGCCCGTGTCACCAATAGTGGCGGTCCGGTCAAAGCCCGCTTTGTTCCGCAGTCCAAATAGGCTATAGTCCCAGCCTCATGAGCACCAAATCCACCGCCGCCACCTCCCAGGGCCTGCAGGTCGCCAATCTTCAGAAGAAGGTCGGCTCACGCCAGATTCTCCGCAACGTCTCGCTCTCCGTGCAGCGCGGGCAGGTCGTAGCCTTGCTTGGCCCCAACGGCGCGGGCAAAACCAGCAGTTTTCAGGCGGTGATAGGCCTGACCCACGTCGACAGCGGCACCATCACGCTGGACGGCGCCGATCTCACCCATCTCCCCATGTACCGCCGCGCCCGTTTGGGCCTCGGCTACCTCCCGCAGGAAGCCAGTATCTTCCGTGGGCTCACCGTGGAAAAAAACCTCCGCTCGGTGCTCGAAATGGTCACCCGCAGCCGCTCGCAGCTGAATAAGCGGCTAGAGGAACTGCTCGGCGAGTTCGGCATCACCCGCGTCCGCCACAGCCCCGCACCGGCCTTGTCGGGGGGGGAACGCCGCCGTGTCGAAATCGCCCGAGCCCTCGCCACCAACCCCAGCTTCATGATGCTCGACGAACCCTTCGCCGGCGTGGACCCTCTCGCCATCCGCGACGTCAAGAACCTCATTCTCCAACTGAAAACCCGCGGCATGGGGGTTTTAATTACGGACCACAACGTGCGGGATACTCTCAGTCTCGTGGACTACGCCTACAT
>JAIXZU010000111.1 GCA_027489415.1 Alphaproteobacteria bacterium | reverse complement strand
TTGTATGGCAAGCGGTTATTATGCGTTTTTATGCCCAAACCGCCCCTTTTTGGGGGGCGGTTTTGACTTAGGCGGGGGTGGGGGTGAGCAGCTTCTCACTCGAGTTGAGGAGCTGGCGGGTGCAGATCATGGCGATTATCAGCATGGCTGCGTGATAGACCGTTGCTTCTTCCCCGAAGAGCCACGCCATAGAGATGGTGTTGGCGACGGTGGCGGCGATTGCGGCCATCAGGATGACCGGAATGGCGAGGAGGGGACGCGGGCTGTGCTTCCTGCTGATGTAGGCGGCCAGCGGCGGTGTGCGTTTGGCGACCGAAAGGGTGATGATGGCCATAACCAAGCAAGTTAGCGCCACCGTAACGTACTGGATGGCGTAGATGATTGCCATTTCCAGCAGACTGGCGTTGAACATTGCATAGAGCATGACGGCGGTTGTCGCCGTTGAAATCAGAACTTCCATGAATTTCTTCATGATTTTTTCGGCACTGGGGCCGTCCTTCTTGCTCGGGGTGGACTAGTTGGTGCGAAACACATGGTAGAGTGCTGCGCCGATGGCCATGTATTGGGGTGGGTTCCAGTCGATCGACGGGAATGCCATTTCAGCCAAAGCGCCGAGAGCGCCCGATACAAAGAGCACGGCGGCCATGAAAACGAACTTTCCAATTGCAGACAAGACGTGATCTACAAATGTCATTTGATTTTCGGCACTTTGGTGCCGTCCTTCTGGTTTGGGGGGATTGCTCCGCTGAGAAAAAGTTTTGGTGTTTCAGCGGTTAGGGGGATTATGGGTTGTGGGTGGGGGATTTTCAAGGGGTACAAATGCCAAACCCGCCCTTTTGGGGGGGGCGGGTGGCGGTGGGTTCAGGAGAACTCGACTGGGCGCGAGAGAAGGGCGGGCACCAGCCCCAGCAACCATGCGGTGAGGGGGGTGATCTGGTAGTTTTCCAGCCAGAAGATGGCCAGATAGATGGCCGTGCCGAAGATTGCGGCGAGGACTGAGACGATGATGAGGCCGGCGATGACACCCATTGCGCCGAAGAAGATTTTTTCTGCGCGGGTGCCGTGAATTTTGAGCGGAACACTGATGGCCATGATGGGACTCCCTCTTGGCGGTTGAAACGATGTGATGTCTTGCATGATGAGTATACAACTTTACGATTGCGGATGCAAGGTTCGTTTTGATGGGAGTGTTAGACAAATGTGTGGCGCGGGAGTTGCGGGGGGATGGGTTAATGGTGCCGTTTTGGGCATTTGGCGCGAAAGTTGGGGGAGGGGTGCTTGATAACCCCAAGCGGAGTGTGGTTGAGTGCGAACATGATTCAGCATGACATATTGATTATTGGGGCCGGCCTTGCCGGTATGCGCGCAGCGTTTGAAGGCATTACGGCCGGGCTTGATACGGCGGTGGTGAGTAAGATCCACCCCCTGCGCAGCCACAGCTGTGCCGCACAGGGTGGTGTGAACGCGGCGATTAACCCCAAAGACGACTGGCATGACCATGCCTACGACACCGTAAAAGGTGCCGACTATATAGGTGACCAAGACAGCATTGACATGATGTGCAGCGAAGCCCCGCAGGCCGTGCTTGACCTTGATGCGATGGGCTGCCCGTTTAGCCGCGAGGACAATGGGACCATTTCCCAGCGGGCGTTCGGGGGCCAGAACTTCCCCCGCACGGCGTACGCCGCCGACCGCACCGGGCACGCGATGCTGCACACGCTGTGGGAACAGGCGATTAAGCTTGGGACCAAGGTGTATGATGAGTACTTCCTGCTGAAAATTACCACGGACAACGGCCGTGCCAGTGGCGCGATTGTGATGGACATTAAAACTGGACAACTGCACCAGATTAAAGCCAAGGCCGTGTGCATTGCCACCGGTGGGTATGGCCGCCTGTTTGCCAGCAACACCAACGCCATGACCTGCACCGGTGACGGTGTAGCCCACGCCATGCGTGCGGGCGCGGCGGCGGCTGACCTTGAGTTCGTGCAGTTCCACCCGACCGGCCTGCGCAACAGCGGGATTCTGATTTCCGAGGGTGTGCGTGGGGAAGGGGCTTACCTGATTGGGAAAGACGGTGAGCGTTTCATGCACAAATACGCTCCCAACAAGCTGGAGCTTGCCAGCCGCGACGTGGTGAGCCGCAGCATGACGACCGAGATTCTGAATGGTAACGGTGTGAATGGCGGTGTGTTTTTAGATGTGCGCCACCTTGGCCGTGAGTTGATTTTGGAGCGTTTGCCGCAAATCCGGCAGCTTTCGATTGACTTTGAAGGGGTTGACCCGATTGACCAGCCGATTCCGGTACGCCCGACGTGCCATTATACGATGGGGGGCATCCGGACCAATAAGTTTGGCCACAGTGAGCAGTTACAAGGCCTGTTTGCCGCCGGTGAAGCTGCGTGCGTGAGTGTGCACGGTGCCAACCGCCTTGGTGCCAACAGCTTGCTGGAGACGATTGTGTTCGGGAAAATCACCGGTAAAGACATGGTGGATTTCGTGAAAAACCGTGAAGGCCGCGAGTGGCCCAGTGTGGACAGCGCCGATGTGCAGGAGGTTTCCGGACTGATTGCCAAGCTGAAGGCACGGCCAAGTGCTGGCGGTGTGAAGCAGGCGACTATTCGGCATGAATTAACCAACGCGATGCAGGAGTATTGCGGTGTGTTTAGGGACCCTGAGGGCCTGAACAAAGCCATGGCAGCGGTGCAGAATGCCAAGGCCGACATGGAAAACGTGTTTGTGGACGACAAGAGTGACGCCTTCAACACCGATGTGATTACGGCGATTGAGCTTTCCAACCTGGTGTTGCTGGCGGAAGCGACCGTGATGGCCGCTATTACACGCACCGAAAGCCGTGGCGCCCACAGCCGCAGCGACTACCCCAACCGCGACGATGCCAACTGGATTACGCACATCACCAGCACGGTGAAAGATGGCCAGATTGTGCTGGGACGCGACAACGTGCGGACTTTGGACAACCCGAAATATGCTCCGGCCGAGCGGAAATACTAAGGACAAGAACATGACCTATATTCAGAACATGGCGATGGATGCCAAGCCGGTGGTGGCGAATGAAGGCACCGTGACCTTCCGGATTCTGCGCGGGACCATTGTGGGCGGCAAGCTGGTGCAGAAAACCCAAGACTTTGAGGTGCCCTACGACGCCCGCACCACCGTGCTGAGCGCGCTGGAGTGGATTAAAGGTGAAATTGACGGGACGCTGACCTTCCGCCGCAGTTGCCGCGCAAGCATTTGCGGAAGTTGCGGGATGTATATCAATGGCCGCAGCCGCCTTGCGTGCAAAATCAAAGTCATCGATTTGCTGAGTGGCAACGAACACAAGAACATTGCTGCAGCCAAGGATGGTGTGATTGAGGTTGGTCCGCAGAGAAACCAGCCTGTTTTGAAGGACTTGATTGTTGATATTCAACCATTCTATGAGAAGGTGAAGGCCCTTGACCCCTTCGTGCAGGATGGGGCTGAGAAAGAGGAGCATGTTAACAAGAACTCCTTTGAACAGGTGAACATGGTGAGTAACTGCATCATGTGCGGGGCCTGCTACAGCGACTGTACGGCGATGGTTGAAAATCCCAACTTCTTCGGCCCCGCCGCATTGGCGAAGGCTTACCGTTTTGTGGCTGACCCCCGTGAAGGCCACAAAACCGACCGCTTGAAAGAACTGAGTGAGAAAAACGGCATTTGGGACTGCACCCGTTGCGCCATGTGCATTGATGCCTGCCCGAAAGGTGTGGCGCCGATGGAAGCGATTGTGAAGCTGCGTAGCCTTGCGATTGAAGCCGGTATGATGAACACGATTGGGGCGCGGAAGAGTACCTCCCTGAAAGGGGAGATTGAAGACTGGGGCGTGGTGAACGAGCCCTTCATGCTGCTGCGCGCCCTTGGCCCGATTGGTGCCCTTGGCCAGATTGGGAATGCGCTGAACCTTGCGAAAGTTGGCAAGATCCCCAGCCCGTTCCCGTTTGAGCACAAGCCGGAGAAGCTGCATGAGATTTCCGCGATTTATAAGGAGTTGAAGGAGAATCCCTTAGACGTTAAGACGCGGAATGAGGATACCGGCCCGGGCGCGGGCTAAAACGCCGCCCCAGCACTTTTGGGCGGGTCTTATGTACTTTTTCGTGTACACGGCGACCCGCCCAAAAGCACTGGGATCGGCGTTTCCCGTTCTTTAATGAAATGACCCTACGGGGTTAAGGAAACGGGGTCCTTCGGTTGTAGCCTCGCTCTAGCCGTTCTTCTAGAGACGTTGCTGCGCAACGGAATTGCCTCCTTTTGGGAGGTTTTTTTGTGGGGTTGAAATTGGGGGTTTGGGGCCTATAATTTGGTTATTGTGGGCCTTTTCAATCCCGAAAAGGCCTCCGTGGCTGCACCCCGCAGTTGCGGGGCCTTGAGAGGGGAATCTCATGGCGAAATTTTCGCTTGAGCAGGAGAGAGAACTCCTGCCGGAGACGCTCAGCCGAATTTATGCTGAGCTAGAAGAGTTGAAAGCCAAGGCTGAGGCGGAGACGCCGAAGCCTTGGGCAGTCGCGGATTTCCAGCATGGGCTGGATGTATTCCGGGAGAACCTTCGCAAGGTTGAGAGGCTTTGCGAGATGCAGAGTATCTCCCCGAGCGAGATGGGGATCTCAGAGGACGAGATGGCGCGCTACCGGCGCTGGATGTGATGACGAGGGAAAACCCGGTGCTTTGGCGCCGGTTTTTTCTGTTTTGGGGTTAGCTTGGGCGGAGTGGGTATGGTAGGGTTTGGGCCATGAAAAATGGTATGTCCCTTCAGCTGAAACAAAAGCAGGATTTGAGCATGACCGCCGAGTTG
>JAIXZU010000134.1 GCA_027489415.1 Alphaproteobacteria bacterium | reverse complement strand
TGTACTGCGGCCCCGGTATGCCAAGGCTCCACACACTCACCACATAACCGCCTAAAATCCCAAGCCCATTGCCCAGAATCACCAACAGCGGCAACATCAGCACACAGGCCAGAATCCGCGGCACCACAAGGTAGCGTATCGGGTTGGTCGCAAGCGTGAACAACGCATCAATCTGCTCGGTAACGCGCATGGAACCCAACTCCGCCGCCATCGCCGCCCCCACGCGGCTGGCCAGCATCAGGCTGGCTAGCACCGGCCCAAGCTCACGCAACATGCTGGTGGCCACAAGGTAACCAAGGTAGCTGGTCGTCAGGGCTGCCCCGCCCATACTCGCTCCAACCCCGCTATTCAAACCAATATAAGTCTGTAGCGCCAGCACCGCTCCTGTAAAAAACGCCGTGAGCAACACAATCGGCAGGCTCTCCACACCCACAAACACACACTGCGGCAGCAACTGGCGGCTCCTGCGGCCAGTAAATAACTGATAAACGGCCTGCCCGCAGAAAATCGCAATACGTCCCGTCATGGCAAGGCTGGTAATAACCAGGTTTCCCGTATTTCTCAGGGGGGCAACCACCAAATTCATGCAATCAAAGTACCCCAATTCATAGTTGCGTCAAAACGGACTAACGCCCCAAACCGCCAAAAGTGCCTTTTCCTTGTGCCCTCAGGCCTACTAGCCTATAAACAGGCATGAGCACCCCATTCCACATCCTCTTTCTCGGAGACATCGTCTCCACGCCCGGCCGCACCGCCCTCAAAACCCATCTTCCCACCCTCCGTGAAAAACATGGCCTGACCGCCGTCATCGCCAACGGAGAAAACGCCGCCAACAACGGCAAAGGCCTGACCGGACAGGACGCTCAGGAAATCTTCAACGCCGGAGTCGACCTCATCACACTGGGGGACCACACCTTCGACCAAAAAGGCTTCGACGACTACCTCGCCCAAAACACCATGCAAAACCCGCGCATCATCCGCCCAGCCAACTACCCAACCGGCACCGTCGGCCGTGGTCATACTATTATAGAACGCGGCGGCAAACGCATCGCCGTCATCAACCTCCAAGGGCGCGTCTTCATGCGTCAGTTAATTGACTGCCCCTTCCGCCTCAGCACGGAACTCCAAAAGGACTATAAACTCACGGAAAACTGCGACGCCATCATCGTGGACATCCACGCCGAAGCCACCTCCGAAAAGTGCAACATGGCGTATTGGTGGGACGGCAAAGCCTCCCTCGTTGTCGGCACTCACACGCACATTCCAACATCGGACACCCACATTCAGCCCGGCGGAACCGCCTTCCAGTGCGACGCCGGCATGTGCGGAGATTATAACTCCAGCTTGGGCGTCACCCACGCCAGCGCCATGCCCAGCTTCACCAGCGCCAACCGGTATAAGTTTGAGCAAGCCACCGGCGAAGCCACTCTCAGCGGCGTCATCGTCACTATCGGGGAAAACGGCCTCGCCACGGCCGTCAAACCTCTCCGCGTCGGCGGAGCTCTTCAGCCTACGGAGTAAAAACCTATGGATATCATCACCAAAGTCGCATCAGCCGTCGAAACCTATCTCAAACAGGAAGGCTCCGGCCACGACTGGCAGCATATCTACCGCGTCTGGCAAACAGCCCTGAAACTCGCGGAAGAGGCGGGGGCCAACACGGAAATTGTCAGCCTCGCCGCCCTGCTGCACGATGTCGACGACTACAAACTGACCAACGACCCCACCTCGGAAGAAAAACTCCCCACCGCCCGCAAATTCATGGCGGAAGCCGGGGTTGAAACCGCCCTCACCGAACTCGTCTGCACCACCATCAAAAGCATTGGCTATTCCAAATCCCTCGCAGGCGCTCAAACTCGCTCGCTGGAAGCAAGTATTCTCTCGGATGCCGACATGCTGGACGCTCTCGGCGCCGTCGGCCTCGCTCGCACCTTCACCTACTGCGGCCACAAAGGGAACGGCATGTTCGACCCTGAAGCTCTCCCCCGCGAAGGCCTCACCCAAGCAGAATACCGCAAAAACGCCGCCCCCAGCGTCACCCACTGCTTCGAAAAACTCCTCAAACTCCGCACCCTAATGGTCACCAAGGCAGGCAAGGGGGAAGCCGAAGTCCGCCATCAGCGCATGGTCACGTTCCTGAACGACTTCTTCACCGAAGCCGCCGCCCCACCCGAATGGCATCAACTTCTCAAGCAATTCCGTTAACCAGATTACTTTCGCAGCGCTTATTGCTAACCGGCGGAGTGCTGGGTATACAGGAAGGGTATTCTGAAACGTTTAGAAGGAGCCTGCCAATGTCCCGCGCTCAAGCCCTCACAATGCTGAAGAACCATAAGCCGTTCGACCCTGAAGAAGCCCGCCATCGCGTCCTCACCATGGCCGCCCTGCAAACCTACCCGCTCATCTACCTGCGGGAATTCTCCACTCCCGGCCACATCTGCTCCTCCGCCATCGTGAGCAATATGGATGACACCCGCGTCCTCCTCAACGGCCACGCTCTGGACGGTGTCTTCATGAACTTCGGCGGCCACGCGGACGGCGACGAAAACCTCTTCCATGTCTCCAAAAAGGAGCTTTTCGAGGAATCCGGCATCACGAACTTCGAATGCTCCGGCGTTCTCTTCGATATCGACGTCCACTACGTCCGCCCCCACATCCGCAAAGGCGAACAAGTACCTGAGCACGTGCATTTCGACTTCACCTGGCACTACCGCGTCGCGGACGATATCGAATGGATCGTCTCGGACGAATCAACGGATATCCGGTGGTTTGACCTCCCCGAAGCCATGCAAATCCAAAACGACATGACCGATAAGGACGGCCAGCTTCTCCGCCTCTATCGCAAAATCGCTGCCCTGCGCGGCTAAAAATCCCCCTGCCATGTGCAAACATGGCAGGGGGCTTACTGTTGGCTTTCCTGTGTCGATTACAGGATTGCCCTCTAACTCCTTAAGGTGTATGCATAATCATCTGCAGCTGCACCTAGGAGTTTAAAAATGAAAATCCTTCAGCGTATATCCTACGCCGCCCGGGTCACGCTCGGCTTGGCCGCACTCCTTACTGCCTTACTGGCCTGTATCATTGCCGGTATCATCTTCGCATTCCTGCCTCTGGTCATCGGTATCATGTACTTTGGACCGGTTCAGCAAACCGGAATCTTCTATATTCTGGGCTTCTATGCTCTGGAACTCATGATAGTGACCCTCCTGCACGATAAAATCATCTACACAATAGATGTGATGTTCATGAGTATAGGGGGTATCTTCCCCGTACCGGACAAAACCTGAACGCTAAACCACCCCCTCGGGGGTGGTTTTTTAACGGAAAGAGGGCGGGGGGTTGCCACACCCCCCACCAATCAGCTAAAAGCCAACTCAATCACTCATTCACGCAATCACTAAAGCACTCACATCATGGCCGGCCACAGTAAATTCAAAAACATCCAACACCGCAAAGCAGCGCAGGATAAGAAAAAAGCCAAGGTCTATACTAAGTATATCCGGGATATCATGACCGCCGCCCGCCAAGGCGGAGGGGACCTCGCCTCCAACCCTATGCTCCGCACGCTGGTGGAAAAAGCCCGTAAGGAGAACATGACGAACGAAGTCGTCAGCCGTGCCATTAAACGCGGTACCGGCGAAATCGCGGGCGCGGACTATATCGAGCGCACCTACGAGGGCTACGGCCCGGGCGGCGTTGCCGTGTTCATCACAACTCTTACCGACAACCCCACCCGCACCATCACCAACGTCCGCACCGCCTTCACCAAAAACAGCGGGAACGTGGGCACGGACGGCTCCGTAGCATGGATGTTCAAACAAGTCGGCCAAATCACCTACCCTCTCAATATCGGGTCGATAGATAAAGTCCTCGAAGCCGCCATCATGGCGGGCGCGGAGGACGCCGACAACGACGACGAATCCCACCTCATCACCACCTCCGTCGGCGGGTTTGGTTTAGTTCGGGATGAGTTAATCAGTGAATTCGGCGAACCCACCACCGCCGAACTCGCCTACATTCCTACCCAGATGCAAGCCGTGACGGATCTCGAAATCGCCCAAACCGTCCTGAAACTGGTGGATGTCCTCGAAAACGACGACGACGTCCAATCCGTCGTCACCAACATGGAACTCGCGGACGACATCGCCGAACAACTTGCCTAGCATATACTGTTGGTATACAAGGGGGCTGAGTCACAACTCAGCCCTTTTTCTAGCTTGGGAGGCGATATGCCCGAACAAATCACTCTTTCAAACCTCATTTCCGGTCTTTCCAACTGCGAAATTCCTACCGATTTCCTCCTCCTCAGCGCGGCCGACTATCTCCGCTACCGTTACCGGCTGGATGATTCCGATATCTGCATCACGCAGGATGACACTGGCTACACCTTTTTCACGCGTTTTCAGGTGGATAATGTCAAGAAAACCATCTTTGTCGAAATCACGATCCATATCGGCAACGTCGTTCGGCTCGTACCGCGCACGCCGTCAACCGAGCATCCGGAACGCTGGCGTCTGGAAGGGGTGACCATGACAACCCTCGAAGAACGGCACGAGGACATGGAAATCGCCAAAATAACCAAGGTTATCCCGTTCCCCCTGCGCTATTCGCTGGCTCACATGCCATCGGTCATGCCCAAAGAAGGCACGGTACTGAGCACAGTCAGTCAATAAATCTCACGGCCCCGCTCTGTAGCGGGGCCGTTTTGCATAACTTTTACTTAACATTTGCGGCGGAATCCCTTACTAAAGCCCCATGTCCACCACTCAGCCGTCCCTGATAGTCTTCGATTTCGACGACACCCTCGCCGACACCGAGCGCCACATGCTCGCCTCTTTCGACACCAAAGTGTCGGAGCTCCTCCACACCCACACCAACTTGCCGGTGCAGGAAATCGCTAGCAAAAACTTCTACATGTACCGCACCCACGGCTCCGGCCTCCACGGCTGGGGCAAGGAACTGGGCAAGGACATGGACTGGGTGCTGATGATGTTCCGCGAAGTCGCCCCCATCATCCGTGAAGCCGCCATGCCGTTCATGGAGCCCGACCCCGCACTCCTCTCCCGCCTGCAAACCCTGAAGGACGCCGGCCACACCCTCGCCATCCTCACCCTCGGCCACCGGGACTACTGCCTCCCCCTCATCAAGAAACTGGGGCTGGACGCCTTCTTCCCGGAGAACATGGTCTTCGACATCTCCGTCATGGAAGGCCGCATCAAGCGCCACGAAGCCACCTTCCACCACCTGCTGGAAAACCACCTCCCGGGCAAGTACCAGCATATGTATATGTTCGAGGACTCCATGGCCAACTTAATAGCCGCCAAAAAAGCCGGCTTCCGCACCATCCTCGTCGGCCCCACCACCCCGCCGGAGGAACTCGCGCAGTCGATTGACCACCACAGCCTCACCATCACCAGCGCTCTGGACCACCTCTTCACACAACTGCCTTCCTAAAAACACCCTGTAACGGCAAGAATGTTCCCTCGCGGGAACATTTTGTCTTTTCAACCGTACAACATGTAATTGCAGCACTGCAAAACGGCTCACATCTACATTTCTGCCATGTTCACTGGGGGATAAAATCTTGAACAGGAAAACTAATCTGGCCCTGATAGACTTCGACGGCGCCGCCGTGGAAACCTATAAATGGACCCACCACATCACGAATCGGGATCTCCTTCAGGAGGTTAACAAAATCAAGCACGCCCGTGGCGAAAAGCTGATGACGGCGGACGAACTCAAACGTCGCTCACCCCAACTCCGTAAGGATTTCGGCAGCCTCACCCAAGCTATGCAGTTTGAACTCCGCATGCCGAACGAATGGTGTTTCAACACCAAACGCCTCAGCGCTCAGGAGTACATCGACGCCGTCATCGCCAACACGCCACGCAATCCGCAGGTCGTCACAGCTATGGAGGAATTGGTCCAAGAGCATAACTTCCGCCTCGTTATCGCCACTCACAGTCCGGCTTTCCTGGTGCGCCCTATCATGGAGCACCTCGGCTACAGCCACCTGTACGACGACGACCATCTGGTGGACATCGTGAAGCTGAACAACCTCACTAAAACGCAGCAACTCTTCATGCTGTACGTGAAGGAACACTTCGGGCTGGACTATGACGAAAAGCACATGCTGGACGACACCGTGGACAACCTCCAATGGGCCCGCCGCCTGCGCTTTCTGGCATGGTATATGGGGAACGACTCCGCCGCACTGGAACATCGCCTGTTCGACTTCCACACGCCGGACTTCCTCCACGCGCTGCTCAGCCTGCCCTTCGGTAAACCTCGTCCATTGGCTGAAGCTGCCTGAAACGCAAAACCGCCCCTTCACGGGGCGGTTTTTGCTATTCCCAAACCTTCAACATCGGGCTCAAGCCAATCCCCGTCTTACCAAGCCCGGCCACCGCCACCATACCATTGCCCAAGTCTCTCAGCAGGGGCATCCGCGGCGCCTGTGTCGGGCGGTAGCCCACCCAGGCCTCCACCACCTCAGCCCCAGCCATTTCCGGCACAAGCGCACCCACTCGCGCTTTCAGCTCAGCCAATTTATCTGCCTGAACCACCCCATCCCCCGGCTCTTTCAAATCCCAGTTCAAACTCCCTGCAATCACCGTTCCATCCCAATCAGGGCATACAAACAGGTTATCTCCCGCAACTAATTCAGCTAAATCACCCCTAAACCTCGCCGCTAACCCCGCACTCACGCGCATGTCCTGCCCACCAAGCGCCACATTTCCCCAACCACCTGCCAGAACAACCCGCTCAAACCTTGTTCCTAACAAAAGGGTAGGGGCCTCAACAACCATTCCCTCATGCACCACCCCACCCTTAGCCTCAATCGCCAACCGCAAAACCTCAAAAATCAGAGGAATTCTAACTTGATAAGCTTTTATAATACCCTTCGGTTCCTCGGTTCCTTGGCTCATGGTTCCTTGAATCTCCCACTCCCGCCAAAACTCTCCCAAAGGTATCCCACTTAGTGCTGAAAGCCTCACCGCCAGCTCAGGCCAAGCCGCAATCCCCGCCCGCTGTAGTGCGTCCACCGGCCGGTTTAACCCTGTAATCGGCACCAGCACACCAAGGGCTTTCCCAGTTGCCCCAGTCCCCAGCTTATCGCGCTCAAATAGCTCAACTTCATGCCCAGCCTCAACGGCCAGAAACCCGCTTACCAGCCCCGCAATGCCGCCGCCAACAATTCCAATTCTCATAACTCACACAAACAAAAAAACACCCGGCGCGCAAGCACCGGGTGTCGTAATAAGTCTGGCTGCAAGCTGAAGCACAGGCTTTACATTGATGGTAGCAATGTTTTCTGTACGTCACCGATAATTACCCTTCCGATCGGATAGAAGGGTCGCGTGGCCTACCACACAGTACATCCTTCGCCGACGGATGCGGTAGAACTCGGCAAAGAACTCGGCCTCGCAGCCAGCCCCAAGCCCTCAGGCTCAGGAAAGGGGTATTGCCGGAACAACCGAGCGACGTTTCGCTCACTGTTCCTCCCAGACAGATGCAGGCCCTCCAAATTGCACGATTCCTCCCAAGGATAAATCAGTCAATTTGCCCGCAAATGTTGCTCCGGCAATCAGGTTAGCCCTCACGGGCATTCAAAAGGTCATTAAAGCCAAAAAAATAGGCAAGGAGGGTTCATTAACCTCTCCTTGCCCATTTGTAAACCCCTAAAAGGGGCTTTCGTATACCTTAGGCGCTGGCAGCTTCGGTGGCGGGTGCCTCGGCAGCGGCTACTTCCTGGGCGGCTTTGCTCAGGGTAACGGTTGCTTGGGGCTTGCTGCGTACACCACGCTCAGCGGCAGGGGCGCTGTGCAGGGCGGCTTGCATCTGGATACCGGAGAGAACCGCATCGGTCATCAAGCGGGCATACAGGCTCAGGGCGCGGGCGCTGTCGTCGTTACCGGGAATGACGTAGGTAACGCCTTCGGGGTCGGCGTTGGTGTCAACAATACCAACAACCGGCACGCCCAGCTTAACGGCTTCGGCAACGGCAATGCGGTCTTCGTGTACGCTCAGAACCACAACCAGGTCGGGCAGACCGGCCATGTTCATAATACCACCCAGCACGCGGTTCAGGTTCACGCGCTCACGGGTGCGCATCAGGCGCTCTTTTTTCGTGAGGTGGGTCATCGGGTCTTTGAAGCTGCTGCGGTCAACTTGGTTAACGTCGCCACCGGCGGCTTCCAGTGCGGCTGCGTAGGCCTTTTGGGCTTCTTCGCTACCCTTGAAACCTTCTTCAATTTCTTTCAGGCGCTTGATAGACTGGCTCACGGTCTTCCAGTTGGTCAGAATACCACCCAACCAACGGTGGTTCACGTAGTACATGCCGGAACGGTCAGCAGCTTCTTTGGCAACGGCTTGGGCTTGCTTCTTGGTACCAACGAACAGTACGCGGCCGCCACGGGCAACGGTTGCTTCAATCGCGGCCAGCGCGGTGTAAAGCAGCGGTACGGTCTGGTTGAGGTCGAAAATATGAATGCCGTTACGGGTACCGTAAATGTAGCTCTTCAGCTTGGGGTTCCAGCGGAAGTTGCGGTGACCAAAGTGAACACCGGCGCCGAGCAGTTCGCTCATCGTAAATTGTGGCAAAGCCATGGGAAAATCCCTCGTATTTGGTTTCTGTCCTCGTTGGCGGGAAATTACTTTTTCAAGCAACCAAATCGCACACCAACTGTGAATTTCCAACCCGTTACCGGGCCGGATGCCCACTCTCTGCCCCATCCTCCCCCCAAAGTCAAGCCCAGCCATTGACATTCCCCCCATTTTCCCAGCATTTTACCCCATCATCTCTCGTTTCGAAGGAATCACGCATGTTCAAAAAGTATTTTGACGCCGTAGACCTCCTAGCCGACGGTCAGGAAGGCATCTTCGTCCGCCTCCCAACCCACATCCCCGCCCTTCCGCGTAATCTCAAAGGCAAGGTCATGCGCACCGACAGGCTCGCAAGGCTCTCCACCCGTATCATCCCGCTGCTGGACCAAGCCGACGAGTTCCACCTCGCCGCCGCCAACGGCAACACCATGGCCCACATCAAGGCCCTCCCCATTGGCATCCGCAAGGAACATCTGGCGGACCGCAATCGCTTCGAAAACATCGCCCGCCGTATCGAGAAACTGGCCCACGCCTACTTTCTCGCCGTCACGCAGGCCGTTTATGTCTAATCGTTTTGAGGAGGAAACCATGTCTCAACAGCTATATGTCCACGACATCCTCCCCTTCATCGGGGAATTCGCCGCCGAAACCCGCAATCTGGAGTCCGCCGTTCACGATCCTCTCTCCGACGCCGACCTCCCTAAGCTGGTCACCGGGCTTGACACCCAACTCCAGCTCGCAGGCAGATATATGGACATCCTCCCGGCAGGGAGTGCCCTGGCCGAACAACTCCGTAGTGCCATGAGCAAGGCCCAATCCGAACTCGCCAACGCCCGCGCCGAAATCGACTAACCAAAACAAAAAGCCGCCCCTAGGGGGCGGCTTTCCTGTTCACTGTCTACTTTCCACTGTTCACTGTCTTGGCTCCCACGCCGGTCAAAGCAATCGCCCGCGCATTGGCACTGTCCTGCATATCCACCACAATCATGTTGCCATGCATCGCCGCCCCACTGATGGTATCCAACCGGTTGGTATCCGTCAGGAAGGCCATAATCTCGGCATCACTCAGCTTCGGCGCCGCCTTCTTAATTGCACTCATGCTTTCTTCAATGCCTTCGGCAATCGCTTTGCGCATGTTGGCAATCCCTTCACCTTGCAGGCGCTTGCTTTCAGCCTCGGCTTCGGCCTCTTTCACCAGTTTAATGCGCGTCGCTTCACCTTCATTACGCGCCGCATCCAGCAACCGCTGGCTGGCAATCACGCGGTTAAAGCTCTCCTGCACTTCAGCACTGGGCTGCGGCTGGTCAACCAGCACCGCCTCAATAATGTAACCGTAGGCACTAAAGCGGCTGGCCAGCTCTTCCAGCACTACTTGCTGCAACTGGTCACGGTTCTGGAAAAGCTCTTCCAGCGTCATCTTCGCCGCACTCTGCCGCACGTTGTTCAGAATAAAGCTGGAAATCTGCTCCTGCGGCTCGGCCAGCTCATAAAACGCTTTCACCGTACCGGCGCTGTCATTATCCGCACGGTACTGCACCGCCACCGGCAGGCCCAGAAACACGTTGTCACTGGTCTTCACCGCCACATTAGTCTTAATTTCCATCAGTTGCAGGCTCACTTTGCCCACTACACTATGAATCGGCCACGGCAGAATAAAATTCAGCCCCGGCGTCAACGCATGGTTCCAGGGCTTCCCGAATGTCTCCACAATAAACGCCGTCTTACCCGGCACAATCTGCACCATGCTTTTTAGCAGCATGAGGGCCAAAATAATAAATCCAATCAGTACAATAAATCCAAAACTCATCGTCATTCTCCTTGTTGGAAATGACTTTAGCCGCAACAAAAACCGCTTACCACCAAAATGCGACATCCCTATGTCGCATTTTCTAACCAACTTTAAGCTTCGGCCACAATCTCCACGCGCCGCACACCAGCGGGCAGGGCAGGGGCCTCACCCACCTCTATCCAACCCCCACCCAACATCACACCATCATCAGTGTAAAACACTGCCGCCTGTCCCGGGCTCACCGCATCGGCCTCAGCAAGAACAACTTCCAGCCGCCCGTCACCCAAGCCGTAAATCACACAATCCGCCACCGGCGCCTGCGCCCGTATCTTAACTTTAACCGCCACCCCCTGATCACTGATCACTGATAACTGATCACTGAGGCAGTTCAGCTCCTTCACCGTAAACACCCGCCGCCCCAGCGCACTCTTCGGCCCAATCACCACTTCATTGGCGGCAACCCGAATTTCCACCACGAACATCGGCTCGGCAAACCCACCGGGCAAACCCTTACGCTGCCCCACGGTGTAACCCACAATCCCGTCATGGCGGCCAACTTTGCGGCCCTCCATATCCACAATGTCGCCCGCCTTATCCGCTTC
>JAIXZU010000101.1 GCA_027489415.1 Alphaproteobacteria bacterium | reverse complement strand
CCTTGTGCGGGGCCTCTTTTTTTGTGGCGTGGGTTGACACGGAGGCTGGATGAAACTAAGTTCCGCGCGCTGTGGGAGCTTCTATCCCACTGCATCGGCTCCTTAGCTCAGTTGGTTAGAGCAACGGAATCATAATCCGTGTGTCCAGTGTTCGAGTCACTGAGGAGCCACCAAAGTTTCGTGATCAGTTATCAGTGATGAGTGATCAGGGCCGCCTTGGGGCGGCTTTTTTGTTTTCCATATACCAGCTGGTTAGAGTAACGGAATCAGATTGGAGTTGCTTGCCGTGTGTCCAGTGTTCGAGTCACTGAGGGGCCACCAGTTTTGCCGCCTTTGGGCGGCTTTGTTGTTTTCAAAAGATTTAAGCCGCCCTTTCGGGCGGCTTGATTGATTACATTTCCGAGTAAGCGTAGTTGACTAAGACCAGAACGACCAGCCAGGCTACAGTACCGAGTTCCGGGCCAGCCATAAGGCCAACGGGGACTCCAACCCACAATCCTACAATTGCGCCGATAACAAGTGGTGGCCATATCATCCAAGCTAGGCCGATGACAAAGGCTGCTATAAAGAGAAGTAACACCATGTAAAGCTCCCGGTGTTGGATGTTTCAATTTGCACTTAGTTTTTAACAAATTAATATTTTGTATTCAATATTTTTCTTTATTACAAATTGAATAACCGCCTTAAATTGACGAATATTAAGTTGCTGGGCCGGGAGACCAGCATTCGAGCCGCTAAGGAGCTAACAGATTTTGCAGCCATACGGCGGCTTTTTTTATCACATGGCTTGATTGGCTTTGGGTTTGGCGGCAAAGTGGCTTTGTTTTTTATAAGAGAGAGATTTTTGTTATGCGTCGTAGTCAATATTTTATTCCTTTGTTGAAGGAGAATCCTTCGGAGGCTCAGGTTGTGAGCCATCAGCTTTGTTTGCGGGCGGGGATGATTCGGCAAGTGGCCGCGGGAAACTATGACTGGTTGCCGCTGGGGTTGAAGGTTTTGCGCAAGGTTGAGGCTGTTGTGCGTGAGGAAATGGACCGGGCAGGGGCTTTGGAAGTGCTTATGCCGGCGGTATTGCCCGCTGATTTGTGGAAAGAGACTGGGCGTTATGAGAAATACGGCCCTGAGTTGCTGCGTTTTAAGGACCGTGGTGACCGTGAGTGTGTGTTGGGGCCGACGCATGAAGAGGCCGTGACGCAGATTTTCCGCGACAATGTGAAGAGTTACCGTGAGCTGCCGCTCAACCTCTACCAGATGCAGTGGAAGTTCCGTGATGAGATGCGCCCCCGTTTTGGGTTGATGCGTGGGCGCGAGTTTTTGATGAAAGACGCTTACAGCTTTGATGTAGATAAGGAAAAGAGCCTTGAGGCATACCAGCGCATGTACGATGCGTATTGCCGCGTGTTTGACCGGATTGGTTTGCAATGGCGGGCTGTTGTGGCTGATACGGGGGCGATTGGTGGGAACTATAGCCATGAATTCCAGGTACTTGCTGACACAGGTGAAGACGTGCTGTTGTTTGACCCTGATAGCGATTATGCGGTGAACATTGAGAAATATGATGAGGCGACTGCACCGCGCCCGCGTGCTGAGCTGGTGGAGAAGAAAGGGATTGAGGTTGGGCATTGCTTCCACCTTGGTGATATTTATTCCAAGCCGATGAATGCCAATGTGATGACGGTGGATAACCAGAATATTCCTGTTGTAATGGGATGTTACGGCATTGGTGTGAGCCGGATTGTGGCAGCGGCGATTGAGCAATGCCATGATGAGAAAGGCATTGTGTGGCCGGAACCGCTCGCGCCGTTTAAGGTTGGTGTGGTGAATATTCGGCACAGTGACGCTGCGTGTGCGGAGCTGGCGACCAAAGTTTACCTTGATTTACAGGCGCATGGCGTTGAAACCCTTTATGATGACCGCGACGCTAGTGCGGGCCAGAAGTTTGCCGAGATGGACCTGATTGGTTTGCCATGGCAGGCGATTGTGGGCCCCAAGAACACGGCCGAGGGGCTTGTAGAGTGGAAGAACCGAAAAACAGGGGAAGTATCGCTTTTAGGGGTTGGCAAGCTGCCTTTTTAAGGGTTAGAAGCTAGGCGATATTTGATGAATTCATCGCCCTGAGGGGCGATGAATTTGGGGAAAAACAAGGAGGTTAAGTATATGGATTTAATGATGATTAAGCAGTATGCACTGGCTTTGCAAGAGAAGCTGGAGCTTTATAGCGACAATGAGGATGTGGTTGAGCTGACTGAAGAGCTTCAGCCGCTGCTGGAGCAAGCGATTGCTGGCCAACTTGTTGATCCCGTTGACATTGATGACATGCCGGGCCTGATGATGTTTGATGATGGCGTGTTTGAGGATTATGAAGACCTTGAAGATGCTTACGGCGACTTCCAAGTGGCTGTGACAGGGGCGGAAGACGGCCTTGATGACGAAGAAGACGACGATAACGAGTAGGGTATAACCCCCACTTAGAGCACCGGTGACTGCCGGTGCTTTTTGGTTAGTGGCCTTTGATTTTATTGGTGTGGGATGGGAAGTAGAGGGTAGATGTAAGGAAAGTAGCGGGGTAGTGAATGGCCACGCCTCAAGCATCAAGCCGCCCCGAGGGGCGGCTTGGTTTTTTTGGTTAGGAGTCCGTTCGCGGAGCGAGGTTGGAGGTACTTTCGTCGTCCGAGTCCTCGCTGTCCACTTTCGCTTCGACGGCTTCGTAGATGGCGATGGTGGTTTCGTCCAGCACCGTTGCCTGTTCCAGGATTCCGATGGGAATGTGGAAGTAGCGGGTTTGTTCTTCTGAGAGAAGGGCGTTTTCCACGTTCAGGGGTTCGAAGGCGACCGTGACGAAGCCTTTGTTCACCCCTTGTTTCCCGACGCTGGTGATGGTGCCGACGCTGTGGCGGAACGGTTCCAGCCAGTCCGGCAGGGGCAGGGGCGGGAGGTCGTCCGGCGGGTGCTCCTGTGCGGTGGGGTCGGTGTCCGTCACGATCAGTTTCTGCGGCGGTGGTTCCGTGGCGCGGAAGCGAACGAGGTTGTTGACTGCGGGTTGCCAGCCCTGAGGCGGGCTTCGGGTAAACGGATTTTTCATGATGGTTCTCTCCGGGGGAGTTGAAAGTGTGTGTACAGTTAGCAGAGAGTGGCGCGGGTTGCAAGAGTTTGGGGTGTGCAAAAGCCCGCCTTGCGGCGGGCTTGGTGCTAGTTGAGAAGGTTGCGCGAGAAGATGGGTTCAACGTGCGAGTAGGAGAGCTCGAGTTCCACCAAAGTTGCGGTTTCGAGGGTGTCGTCGTCGAGATCCGCGAGTTTCGCGGCCTCGGACTCCGTGATGATGGTGAGCCGGTGCTCGTCGTCGTCCAGACGGATGACGACGCAGGGCATGTTGGGATCCCATTTGAAGGTGTCCAGAACGCGTTGAATGTCCGGACGGATGGGTTGAGATAAGCGGACTTTTTGGCCGTGAGTAAAACGATAGGTATGCATTGAGATTCCCCCTTAGTGAAATGTATGCAGTTTGAGGTTAGCAAAAGAGTGGCGGCAGGGCAAGCGGTTGTGATAGCAAGGAGGCATGAAAACAGGTTTGTTCGGGCAGTTTGTGCCACTGGTTGTGCGGCGTTATTTAGGTAGCCGCCGCGGGTTTACACGTGTGGTGACGATTTTTTCCGTGCTGGGGATTTTGCTGGGGGTGGCCGCGCTGATTATCGTGCTGGCGGTGATGAGCGGTTTCCGGCAGGAGTTGATGGGCAAGATTCTGGGTGTAAGTGGCCATGGAACCCTTCAGATTGAAGGATTGCAGGTGAAAGACGCCCGCGTGCTGGCAAGTGAGCTTGAGAAGATAGACGGTATGGCCAAAGCGGTGCCCTATGTGAGCGGGCAGGTGATGGTGACGGCGCAGGGGCGGGCTTCCGGCGCGTTTATTCGGGGGGTGGAGGGTGACCCGCTGGACAACCTTGGGCGGGCGGCCGAAGTGATTGGAGACGGTTTGAGCGAGCCTAACAAGTTGCTGATAGGCAGTGGCCTTGCGGCCAATTTGGGCCTGATGGCAGGCAGTGGACTTACACTGCTGAGCCCAGAGGGTGCGCGCACGGTTGTGGGGTTTATTCCGCGCACCGGACAGTTTGGAGTGGCCGGAACCTTTAATGTGGGCATGAGCCAGTTTGACAGCGCGCTGGTGCTGGGACGGCTTGAGGATGTGCAGAGCTTTTTAGGCCGTGGTGAAAGTGTGGACGCGCTGGAGTTGCGGCTGGTGGACGCGCAGCGGATTGACGAGCTGGCGCCGCAGATTTTAGCTGTGGCTGACCGATTTGCGGAGTCTCCCATGGATGTGACGTTCATACCCTGGACCGAGGCCAATGCGGAGTTCTTCCGCGCCCTTCAGGTGGAGCGCATCACGATGTTCATTATTCTGAGTTTGATTGTGCTGGTGGCGGCGTTCAACATCATTACCGGCCAGATGATGCTGGTGAACGACAAGATGAGCGACATTGCGATTTTGCGGACGATGGGCGCTACGCAAAAGCAGATACGCCGGATTTTCCTGTACAACGGGTTGCTGCTTGGGGGGATTGGCACCCTTGGCGGCATTGGGCTTGGGATGCTGGTGGTGTGGCGCATGAGCGAGCTGGTGGAGTTTATCAAGGGCGTTACCGGTGTGGATTTATTCCCCAGTGATATTTACTTTTTGAGTGAGTTGCCGGGGAAAATCAGTGTAACCGATATGGTGAATGTGGTTTCCATGGCTATGATTCTTACGGTTTTAGCAAGCTTATATCCTGCTTGGAGAGCAAGTAAGTTTAACCCTGTTGAGCTACTACGGAGAGGTTAGGATATGGCGAAGATTGTGAAGAAGGTTGCCGTGGCTGGAGAAGCCGTGTTGAAGCTGGCGGGGATTGGCCGTTGGTATGACGAGGGGGCGGGCCGTGTGGAGGTTTTGCGCGGTGTTGACCTTGAGATTCCTGCTGGCACCAGTGTGGCGATTGTAGGGCCCAGTGGGAGCGGCAAGAGCACGCTGCTGCATGTGGCGGGGTTGCTGGACCGGCCGAATGAGGGGGAGGTTCGGGTTAATGGCAGAGTGAT
>JAIXZU010000062.1 GCA_027489415.1 Alphaproteobacteria bacterium | reverse complement strand
TAAGCACCGTTGGAGGTAAGGGCCAGAGCACCAGCAGACGTGCTGCTGACAACTTGAATACCTACGGTACCGTTACCGGCAAGGGTTGCAGCTTGCACAGTTCTACCACCGGCAATATTGAGGGTGCCAGTGTTGCTGAGGTCTCCGGTGGCCGTAATGTTCTGGTTGGCTTCGACAGTACCGCTGTTGCTCAGGTCGTTTCCGAGGGCAAAGGCGGAGTTGACGGTCAGCGTTTTGGCTGCGGCAACGCTCATGTCGTTGGTGCTAGTGATAGTATGACCGACAACAGTGCTGGTGTTGATGTTAATGGTTTCGACGTTGCTGATGGCACCGCTGGTGGTGAAGGTGTTGGAGCCGTTGATGTTCAGGGTGTCGTTGTCGCCAGTTCCGCCAAGGTTAATGGTACCGCTAGTGGTGGAGTTGGTCAGCGTGGCGGTCATGTCGCCGCCGGATGCGCCGTCGAAGCTGCCGACTGCGGAGTTTACGATGTTCAGGGTGTCGGTACCGCCGTCCATGCTAATGAGGCCGGTGACAGTAGAGCCGCTGACGGTGATGGTGTCGTTTCCGCCGGTGGTGATGATGTTACCGTTAACGCGGCTGGAAGCGCTGACAACGACTACGTTGGCGCCTGCACCGAGGGTAAGGTTTCCGGTGTGGGTTGCGCCAGTGAGGGTGACGGTTTCTGCGCCGGTGCCGCCTTCGATGTTACCGTTGCTGGTACCAGAGCTGGTGAAGCTGTTGGTGCCGTTACCGTAAGCGATAGAGCCGCTGATGGTGCCGGTGTTGTTAATGGCCAAGTTACCAGTGAGGTTGGTGGCGCTGACAGCGTAACCGTTGGTAGACAGGTTGGCGATGGTACCGGAGTTGTTGATGGTGAGGCCGGTTACGTTGTTGTTGGCTTGGACAGCAATGGTGGCAGGCCAAGCATTGTTACGGATTACCGCGCTGGAGCTGGTGCTGATGGTTTGAGCGCCAGGGGTGCCAACGGTGCCGGAAACTTCTACCGCTGCGTTTACAGTAGACACGGAGACGGTTGCTGTGCCGCTAAGGTTGATGCCAGTGGTGCTGCTGGTGAAGACCGGAACAGTGCTGTCGCTGGTGTAGGTTACGACTGCGGCGTTACCGGCAGAAGCAGCTGCGACGAAGGCAGTGGTTGCGGTAAGAAGCTTTAGGGAGCGTGAATTCATTTGGATAACAATCCTTGGTTTTTGTTAGTAAGGTGCGGTAAGTTAGCCGTAATAAAATTTACTTGGCTAGGGGTATTTGGATGGTTTGCACAGCGAGGCGGCGTTTGAGAAATGGTTTGTGGCGAAGCGGCCACTTAGTGGTCGGGACCGTTTTTATTTTTGGGGTGATGATATCCGGCTGTGGGGCTCGGCCTGCTTCGCTTGAGGCAATTCTGGATGAAGAAAGTGGCATGTTGTCAGACAATTATCCGGATTGGAAAATTGACACAGTGGTGGCGAAGGGGAGGCAGCTGGCGGTTGTACGGGGAGACCAACAGCCGGTTCGGCGTATATATATAGAAGGAGACGGGCGGGCGTTTTTCAGCCGCGGACAGCCCAGTGGAGACCCCACGCCGCTGAACCCCGTAGCGCTGGACGTGATGCTGAAACAGGGGGATGGTGCGGCCCTTTATGTGGCCCGCCCGTGCCAGTGGGTGAGGGGGCCGGAATGCAGCGATACGACCCTGTGGACCGATAAGCGGTTTACGCTGCGTGTGATTGAGCAATACGAGGAATTGATTCAGCGGGAGGCGAATGGTAGCCCGGTTGAACTTGTTGGTTACAGTGGCGGGGCTTGGGTGGCGCTGCAGGTGGCGGCACGGTTACCCAACGTGACTCGTGTAACCACGATTGCCGGAAACCTGATGCCGGACTGGGTGAACCGTGAGCACCGGGTGACGGAGATACCAGTAATGCCTTACCCGAGATTTACGCGGGATGTGCCAGTGACGGCTTACATTGGTGTGGAAGACAAGATTGTGGGAAGTGGGGTGATACCTGCGTTTCAGGCCGCGACCGGATTGCAGGTTGAGGTGATTGAAATATTGGCAACCCACGGTGAAGGGTGGGATATATTACAGCTGCCATAAGGCAAAACGCCCGGCTGATGCCGGGCGTTTCGTTATTTGTGGTGGTGGTCCTTCACCGGACTGAACGTGCCGAGTTGTTTGAGCAAGTTCTGACCGGTGGGGCTGATTTGCGGGCCGAGAGGGCGTTTGCTTTTGCGGGCCAGTTTCCTTTGTTTCGGAATGGCTTTTTCCAGAAAGACCTGAAGGACTTGCTGATAAGCTTTGGCTGCGCTGAAGCCGATACATTCGTAGGCATTCGCCATTTCCCGCAGGATATTCGCATAGGATGTTGGGGTTTCTTCCTGCGTGGCCCATGTGCAGGCCTTGAGGATGAAGTCCAGCGTGTTCCGGTGCTGCGGGTTTTGAAGGCTGGCAGCATGGCCACGGGCGGTGGCCAGCATGGACTTCAGTTTTCGCCAGTCCTGCGAGTGGATGAGGATGCCTTTGCGCCGGTGGGCGAGCAGGCGCAGGATTTCCTGATTGAGAAGTTCGAACTCCTCGTTATTCGGAATTTGATTCAGGATTTCCTTCAGCAGTTTGCCGAAGATGTGTTTGGTCAGGACATCTTTGTAGGCTTCTGCTGCGGAGGTGGCATCCTCGGCTACTGCTTCGACCATAACGGCCTGATAGTTGGAAACTTCCCGTTTGTTCTTGAGGTCGTCCATGACCAGCAGCGTGATGATGTGGTTGAAGGTCCAACCCATGGACTCGGGTAGTTGGGTGGTTGATGACCAGGCGTAGTCTATGCCGTGGGCCGATGCGAACTCGCTGC
>JAIXZU010000094.1 GCA_027489415.1 Alphaproteobacteria bacterium | reverse complement strand
CCCCACAAGTGCAAGCGCCTCTTGCACCTCCCCAGTCGGATCTTCCCTGGACCAGCACGCAATCAACTTCCGAATGGGAAATCGAAACACCGGATAATACACCCTGGCAAATGGAAACCGGCGCCGATGCCGCAGCATCAACACCCGCTGCCGCCCACATGCCGCCACCAACCGCGGATCTTTACAAGCCACTGGGTAATGCAGGTTCTGGTTCTTTCGGCACAGCTCAACCTGGTATGTCAGGCATTCCACCACGTGTAGGAACCAACTTCACGCCGGAGCTTCCCGGCCAGCGCCAGAAACCGAGCGGCGCTCCATGGGCGCTTATCGCCGTAGGAGTAATCGCCGTACTTGGCGGTGGGGCCTATCTCATGCGTTCCGGCGGCGGCAGTCAGGTTCAACAGCAGTTGACAAATATTACCACGAAGTCTGCCGAAACAGCTCAATCCGAAGCCGCAGGTGCCGACGGTATCCTGCCACCACCACGCACGGAAAATGCATCGTTCTATACCCCGCCAACACCAGTAACAACGGACCCCAGCGCCTCAGCCATGGTCAGTTTTGCCGACGTCCCCCCCGAAGAGGCTAACCAGCCGATTGTCGCAACTGGCGAAGAAGAAATGCCGAAAGACATGTCCTTCTTCGGTAAAATGTCCGCAGAAGTCGAAAAAGTCCGCGCAGCGAAAGCCGCTGGCCTGCCACTGGATGCCGACCCCTCAGCCACACTCCCAGCACCGACAGCCACAGCCGCCATCACGCCGGACAAACTCCAGGAAGAACTGGCCGCCTATCGCACCGCCCTCGCACAAAGTGCGGACCCCGCCAAACTCACACCATCAGCCTTTAAACGTGACCCCGACGGCTACATGGACGGTAAAACCGGCGTGACCGACGGCGCAGGCTCACCAACGGGTACGGACGCCACCGGCGCCATGCTGCCACCACCATCAGGTAATGAAGTCCTCCCACCGCCGGACCTCTACACCGACAACCCGAGAAACCTGCCCGTGGTCAACGAACCAGTCGCCAATGCACCGGCCCGTGTCCGTACACTGTCGGACTTCCCGGACATCGAGCCCTACTCACCAGAACGCGAAAAAGTGGAGATTCCCCGCAATCTGAAGCCGAAACTGGCAGCAACGGATTTTCCAGCGCTTGAAATCCTCAGCTTTGTTCCCAGCAAAGGCATCGTCGCGTTTGCGGATGGCCGCGAGGGTGTTCTGCTCATAGGCGAAAGCATCAACGGCTGGGAACTGGTCGATGTCACTGCGGACAACGCCGAGTTCAAAGCTGGTCAGAAGAGCTATCAGGTTAGCGCGGAAAACTAAATTGTAAGACACTTGCGCAGGAAACGGACACGTCCTAAACTCACTGCATTGGAAAAGAAACACCGGAGGCAGAGCCATGAATATCGTAGACATCCAGACAATCCGCAAAATAGGTGAAGAATTCGGTTGGACCGAGCGCCAGCTGGAGCTCGCATTGGCCAATGCCATCCGCCTCTCGTACATCGACCGCGAAATGCTCGTCGAAGTCGATGTCAGTCTGGACCTCGCCGCCATCACGGTACGCCGCCGCTCCGGCTATGGCGAACACGGTGTCTGGATCGACATCAACAACCCCATCCTGCCATCCACCAAACAGCTCATTGGTACCATGGAGCTCATGCAGTGGGGGGACGGTGCACCCGGCCGCATTCTGGAAGCCGAAGTCGCCGGCTACCGGGACGGTGGCATCATCTACCGGGTTCCGGACGACAAATTCGTCTACATCCCCGAAAACCTGATCTCAGTGATGGACTTCCACGAAAAGCCGGTTGTCGGCTCCAAACAGGTCATCACCATGTGCGCGAGTGTGGACCCCACCTCGAAAATGCGTGTCGCCACCCGCCGCGGGAAGGAGTTCGTCGCCGCCGTGACAGAGGAATACTACCCGGATTGCATCAGCGCCATCTGGATGGGTGCGTCCAACAGCTGGGCCGTCATCCGCATGAAGCCGGAGCACATGTCGGCGTGGCTGGAAAAAGACGGGATCAACGTCAAGCACCTCCAAACCGTACTTGGCCTGCGCCGCATTACCCTGATTCCCGATGGTAAAGGTGAAACCGAACAGGAAAAACGCGATAACGAGCTCAAACATTTCATTAATAATGCGTGGAAGGCCTGTAAAATAGCCCAGCTGGACGAAAAGAAAATCGTACTGCACCTACCGCTGGAAGCGCCCGACGCCCGCAAACTCCGCACTTTCCAGTCCATGCTTCAGAAAATCGCTCCGGAGCGCGAACAAGTTATCCTCTAACAGTCTGGAGGAATTAAGTTTTTAAGTCCAAAGGGCTGGCACTGCCTCTTGCAAGAACAAGAGGCAGGCAAAACCGGTTATTCTATGCTAGAAAAGCAGAATGGATACACCGCACGCGCCCCAGACAGAACACCCAGGCCCCCAAGCCGCTCCTCAGGTCAAGCCGCTCAATATTTGGGTAATCTGCCAGTATTACCGTCCGGAACCCGGCGCACCGTCCACCCGCATGTCCGGCCTCGCCAAAAGCTGGCAGCAAATGGGCGCCAATGTCACAATTTTCACCGGCATCCCCAATCATCCGGATGGCGTAGTCCACCCCGCCTACAAAGGTAAACCAGCCTTTATGAACGAGGTCATCGAAGGTATCCCCGTGCGCCGTCACTGGCTGTATGTCGCTCCCAATAAGGGAAAATTCCCCCGTTTGTTCAATATGCTCAGTTTTGCCGCCAGTGTTGCTTGGGCCAACTATGGCAATCCGGGGCAAAAAGGCCTGTCACAGCCGGATATTATTATCGCATCCTCCCCGAGTTTCTTCTGCGTGTTCTCAGCATGGTTGCTGGCTCGGCGCCATAACGCCCGCTTTATCTTTGAAGTACGGGACCTCTGGCCCGCCATTTTCCTCCAAATGGGCATCCTGCGCCCGGGAATGGTCTATAATATTCTCGAAAAAATGGAGATGTTCCTCTACCGCCGTGCGGACGCTATTGTCACCGTCACCCGCAGTTTTGTGCGTCAAATCTCAGCGCGCGGCATTCGTCCCACCAAATTTGCCACCATCTTTAACGGCGTGAGCGACGACGACTACGCTCAAGCCATCAAACCCCGTCAAACCGGTGCCACAGCCCAGCTGCGCGCCAAACTGGGCATAAGTCCCCATGCCAAGGTCATTCTCTACATTGGCAACCACGGGGAGGCTCAGGCCCTCTCACAGGTGGTGGACGCCGCCCGTCTGCTCGTCAAGCGCACGGATGCTACCTTCCTGTTCGTCGGGCAGGGGGCGGATAAGCAAAAACTGCAGGACTACGCCCGTGGCGTCCCCAACGTCCAGTTCCTGCCCGCAGTCGGCCCCACCGAAGTCTGGCCCTATTACTGCATGGCGGATATCAACATCGTCTGCCTGAAGAATATTCCGGACTTTGAGATGTTCATCCCCAGCAAAATGTTTGAAATCATGGCCGCAGAATCCTGTGCCGTGGCCGCTTTGCGGGGGGAGGGGGCTGAAATCATGGCGGAGTCCGGCTGCGCCATGGTCGTCGGCTCCGAGGAGCCCGAACAAATGGCCGAAGCCATCACCACGCTGCTGGACGATCCCGAACGCCGCGACATCATGGCAAAAGCAGGCCGCGTTTATGTCGCCCAGAACTTCCTGCACAGCCGTCTTGCCGCAGGGTATCTGCATGTCATGCACCAGCTAACTGGGCGCGCCGCATAACCATGATGCCCTTCTTCTCCGACCTCCGCCTCGCCGCCATGTTCCTCTTCGCGGGCATAGCAGGGGCGTTGGTGTTCCTAATGTCACCGCTCGCCGTGTCTTATTGCCGTAGGCTCGGCATGGTGGCGCAGGTGAATGCCCGTTCCAGCCATACGTTACCTACCCCCTTGGGCGGTGGTGTCGTGTTGCCTTTGGTCGTGGTTCCGTTGGGCCTCGCACTCACTTGGCTATGGCCAATGCCATTTAAGGGCTATCTCACCGTACTGCTCCTCGGCAGCACACTGGTTGCCTATGTCGGCTGGCTGGATGACCGCCACGAACTCTCTCCCCGCATCCGTTTGCTCATCCATCTGGTTGCTGTCGCCATTACGCTGTCGTTACTCCCCCGGTTATTTGACTTCATGCCCATCTGGCTGGAAAAAGGGTTCATTCTCTTTGGCTGGGCATGGTTCGTGAATCTTTATAATTTTATGGATGGTGCGGACGGCCTCGCCACCTCTCAAGCGGTGGCCATGGGCTTGGGGCTGTCTGTGGTGGTGCCCGCCTTCGCACCTTTAGGCATTATGTTGGCAGTAGCTGCAGCAGGGTTTTTGCGTGTAAATGGCCCTCCCGCAAGGGTTTTCATGGGGGATGTCTGCTCCACCTGGCTGGGCTATACCATCGCCGGTATGTTCCTGCTCGCCGCTGCGGACGACACCCTGAACGTCATCTGGCCCCTCGCCACACTCCCACTCGTCTTTGCTGCGGACGCCACCACCACGCTCATACGGCGTGTATCGCAAGGCTACAAACCATGGGAACCGCACAAAACCTTCTGGTTCCACCGTTACATGGCGCTGGGTCACAGCCATGCCCAATTGGTTCTGTCGGTTGCCATTCTCAACCTTATTTTATTCCTAAGTGGTTGGTCTGCTTATACATTGGGTTATCCGATGGTAGGTTTTTTAAGCGGGGTGCTAGTTTTATGTGCAGTTGCGTGGTATATCCGCGCCGAAGAGAAAAGAGGCTCCCAACATGTCAAACGTACGTAAAGTCACTAAAGCCATCATTCCCGCAGCGGGTTTGGGCACGCGTTTCCTCCCAGCCACCAAGGCTATGCCGAAGGAAATGCTCACCGTCGTCAATAAACCGATCATCCAGTATGCCATTGAAGAAGCTTACGAAGCCGGCATCCGTGAGTTCATCATCATTACCGGTCGCGGCAAGGTTGCCATGGCCAACCACTTTGACTACCCCTACGAACTCGCCGACACCCTCATGAAAAAGGGCAAAATGGCGGAGCTTGAGCTGGTCAAGAACACCCTCCCATCAGACGCCCGCATTTTCCTGACTCGTCAAGGCGAACCCCTCGGTCTGGGCCACGCTGTCTGGTGCGCCGCCGCCATCACCCAGCAGGAGCCTT
>JAIXZU010000107.1 GCA_027489415.1 Alphaproteobacteria bacterium | reverse complement strand
CTGACCCTGTTTGTATATGATTGAGAAGTTGTACATGGCGGCTGTGTGACCGGCTTTGGCGGCTTCATGGAAGAGAATGCGGGCTTCTTCCTGCTCTGTTTCCCTGTCCTGAACCTCCTGCTGTGAGGCATCAGTTGCCAGCGGTGCCTTTTCATGGCTTTCCATCAGGCAAACGCCGAGTTCATTCATGGCGCCGGGGTGGCCGTGTTGGGCCGCATTTCTGAAGAGCCGGACTGCGTCGTCATGATTGCCGGCTTTTTGGAAGGTGAGTGCCATTTTGAAGGCTTGATGAGCATACGCAGTGGGTTCAAGTTGGGCGGCTTGGGACATGGTGGTGTCTTTCTGGCTGAGCCGATGTAAACGGGATTTATGCGATATTATCGACATTTAGTATACATGACGTGAGATGGTAGGCAAGGAAAAAGCCGCCCCTACCTTTTACGGTGGGGGCGGCTTTTGGGGGAGGGGGTTATTCCTCGATGAGGACCGGCTCGGTGCGGGCCGGGCGGGTTTTGTAGGTTTTCAGGGTGACGGGGAGCTCCATGGCGCGGGCTTTGTCGATGGCGTCCTGGACTCCCTGACTGCCGTCCACCTGAAAGGCGGCGAGGCGAGTGGCGGCTTCCAGCACAGCGGTGTTGCGCGCGTAGTAGGTGGCCGGGGTGCATTCCGTGAAGTTCAGGCAGAACAGACGGTAATGCGCGTTGACGTGGGTGAGCTGCGTGGCGAGGGCCTCGGCCTGCTGGTGGGTGATGACGCCTTCATCTGCGCGGGCACGGTAGTGGGCGAGGTAGACATCCAGCGGCGTGGGGAGCAAGACTTCGATTTGGTCCTTCTTTGCGCCGAGGCGGATGGCTTCCTGCGTGGTGATGAAGTCCACCCCTAAGGCGCCGCCCGTGACCAGTGTGTGGCCGGAGAGGATGAGCCAGCGGGTGTACTGGATGACGTCGTACTCCGTGAGAGGCGGAACGTTGCGCCACGAGCCGGAAATGGCGATGTTTTGGCGGGTGTGATTGATGGGAGCAGCTTGAGACTTTTTCGCGAAAAGCCTTGCTCGTCTCATTTCCACCGCCACCGCGAAGATGTGAGTGGGGCGGTATTTCGCAGAATTATCGGACATGGGGATGGCCTTTCAGGTGCGAGAAACGGTAACTTGTATGCAACTTGGGATGTTTTAGCGGGTTTTGGGGAGGAGGGCAAGGGGGGATATGGGCGCAAAAAATCCTCCCGGCGGGGCCGGGAGGATGACACGGAGATTACTCGAGGAGCTTGATGGTGACGTTCTTTTCGAAGCCACAGACGTGACAGGCGCTGGAGTCGTTGTAGCGGTCGTTGAAGCCGGTGCCCCAGTAGGAGCTGGTGTCGCCATCCACCCAGGCGCCGTAGCAGATTTCTTCTTCGTAGACGCAGCTGATGTTGTAGGTGGATTTCGATTCCTCGACATCGATGACCCAGGCCCTGTCGGTATCCGGCCATTCCTGGTCGTCGATTTGGCTGTAGAGCTGGACCTGGATATCGTCGGTGATGTTCGAGGTGTCGAAGGTCCAGGTCATCCGTTCGGCGAGGGCCGGAGTGACTGCTGCGGTGGAGATGATGAGAGCGACAAGCAGAGATGCCGCTTTATGCAGGATGGACTTCATGGGGAAGCTCCCTTTGAGCAAGAGGTATGGTGCGCCGTTAAGCTTAAATACCGTATACTATGAAAGGGTTGGCGTCAATGTGTCAGGCGGAGAAGTGACGGTGGGCGGCGAGGACGAGGCCGGTGCCGACGGAGGTGAGTTGGTCCCCCACCAGAATGCGGGAGGTGGGGAGGGCTTCGCGGATGGTGGCTTGCACCAGCGGCATGGCCGAGGGACCGCCGGTGACAAACACCGTGGTGAGTTGTGACCGGCTGACGCCTGCGAGATGCAGCGTGTGCTGGATGGATTCGGTGAGCGTGGTGAGCCAGCCGTGGATGGACGTTTTGAGGGCCGGTTGGGTGAGGGGGAGGGCGAGGGACTTTTCAATCCAGTTGAGATTGAGGAGGGTTTCGGCTTCCGTGCTGAGGGCGATTTTGGCGTGTTCGACGTCGAGCATCAGGCGGTGGCCGCCGCGTTCTTCGAGGAGTGTGAGGAGGCGTTCCAGCTTTTCGGGTTCGGTGGCTTCCTGATTCAGGATGGTGCGGACTTCCTGCAGGGTGGCTTTTTCATACATGCGGTGGATGCGGTGCCATGTGGTGAGCTGCATGAAGTAGCCCATGGGCACGGTGAGGCCCTTGGCACCGGTGTAGCCGGCGATTTCCGAGCCCATACCGAAGGTGGGCATGACTTCGGCGAGAGCAAACGATTGGTCGATCATCGCGCCGCCGAGGCGGAGGCCGTGGGTGGCGAGGATGTCCGCGGAGCGGTCCGGATTTTCGGCGAGTTTGGGGCCGAGGCGGAGGAGGGAGAAGTCCGCGGTTCCGCCGCCGATGTCGATAATCAGGGCCAGTTCTTCGTTCGTGAGTGTGTGTTCGTAGTGGTAGGCGGCGGCGAGAGGTTCGGCCAAAAAGGCGAGGTTGGGTATGCCTAAAGAGGCGACGACGCTGCGCAGTTGGGCTTCGGCGAGGGCGTCGGCCTCCGGCTGGTTGGTGAGGAAGTGCACGGGGCGGCCGAGCATGAGGTGGGTGATGGGACGGCCGGTTTCGGCTTCCGCGATACCTGTAAGCCAGCCGATGTAGGCGGCGATGATTTCCAAGAATGTGATTGTGCCACCGCCGGCCCACGTGATTTCATCGAACAGATTTGTGCCCAAAACACTTTTCAAGCCACGCAGAAAACGGCCTTGATCTTCATTCAGGTACGCACGGATGGCGCTGTTACCATGCACCGGCTTGGACTGGCCCAGTGTGCCGTGAGGAAAGAAGAGGGCGGTGGGAACGGCGCGTTTGCCGTCTTCCGGACTGAGGAGAACTGGTTTGCCGCCCTGCATGAGGCCGATGGTGGAGTTGGAGGTTCCGAAGTCTATGGCGGCGATGTTTTGCATGGTGATGGGGTTAATGGATTAATGGGTTAATGGCTAGCAAAAACCGCCCTTACGGGCGGTTTTTGCTTAGACCTTGCGGTCTGCGGCTTATCAACAGAATTAGCTGTTGATGAGTTGCAGGCTGCCGGCGGACTTTTTGCCGTTGCGGTCGTTGATCAGCTCGAAGCTGATGCGCTGGTTGTCCTTGAGGCGGTCAAGACCAGCTTCTTGCAGTGCAGTGATGTGCACGAAAATATCGCGATCTTGGTCATCTGGCTTGATGAAGCCGTAGCCCTTTTTGAGGTCGAACCATTTGACGGTGCCGTTGAGGCGGGATTGGGTATCCATTGGTATAGTGACAGTACTTATTACAACTGGCGCCGTGCGACGTGCGCGGTGCCGCAAAATTTCCATGGTTTGACAACCTGAAACCTCTGCTGCTGAAAATTAACGCACGTTTGGGGGTGGGGGTCAAATAGAAAGTGTTTGGTTTTGCGTATTTAGTGTTGGGTGTTCATTTGCCTTTTACCACGCGGCGAGGGGTGGGAGCGACATAAGGATGGCGTCGATATTCCCGCCGCTTTGCAGGCCGAAGCGGGTGCCGCGGTCGTACATCAGATTAAATTCCGCATAGCGACCGCGTTTGAGAAGCTGGGTGTGGCGCTCGGTTTCCGTGAAGGGGGTATCCATGCGCGCGGTCACAATCGGCAGGTAGGATTTCAGGAAGGCTTCCCCGACATTCTGGACGAGCGTGAAGGTCTCAGTGGGCTTTTCCTCCAAGTAATCAAAGAAAATACCGCCGACGCCGCGGGCTTCGTTTCGGTGGGGGATGAAGAAGTAGTCGTCGCACCAGCTTTTGAACTTGGCGTGGCAGGCGGGGTCGTAGGCGTCGCACGCGGCTTTGAGGGTGGCATGGAAGTGGGCGGTGTCGTCCGCGTACGGCAGGGCGGGGGTGAGGTCCGCTCCGCCGCCGAACCAGCCTTTGGATGTTTCGATGCGGCGGACGTTCATGTGCACGCCCGGGACATGGGGGTTGGCGGGGTGACAGACGAGGCTGACGCCGGAGGCCCAGAATTTGCCGCCGGATTCGTCTGCGCCCGGGATTTCCTTGCGGAAGGGTTCGGGGAACGTGCCGTGGACACAGGAGAAGTTGACGCCCATTTTCTCGAACGTTTTGCCGCGGATGAGGGCGGTGATGCCGCCGCCCTGGAGGAGGGACTCCGATCCTTTTTCCCAGGGCGTTATGGTGAACTTGGCGGTATCCTCATACGCCTGGAAGGCTTTGATGATGGTGGTTTGGAGAGTGCGGAAGTAGGTTTCGGCGTCCTGGGCGAGGTGGGAGGGCATGGGGGTTTTTAGCAGAGATGGTGTGGAGTGGGAAGTTAGCAGGGCGTGGCAGATAATGACGACCCACTTGTAATCGCACAACTGTGATATGTACCTGCCGTTACGAATATTGTGTTAGAGGGAATCGTGCTCCAGCTAACCTCTGTTGGAACAGTTACATAGACTGAACTATCATTTGATTTGGCTATGTCCCCAATATTTCCGTAGTAACCATCCCCCCAACAATAGGTTTGTCCGGTGGCGCGTGTACCGCAACTGCTTTCATAGCCTGCTGATATTGATGTCCAGTCCGTCCATCCACCTAATACGGTTGATGGGGTAGATCTTGTAGATGTTAAGCCGTTTCCTAAACGACCCTTGGTACCTAGCCCCCAACAGTATGCTATTCCACCGCGTATGCCACAGGAATGAGAGTGACCGGCGGATATTGCTGTCCAGTCAGTCCACCCGCCAGCTACAGGGTTGGGAGTGCCGCGGTCAGATCCGGTGCCGTCCCCTAATTTAGCGTTAGTGCCATTCCCCCAACAATAGGCAATGCCACCGCGTATACCGCATGTGTGTACACTTATTTCGCTGCTACCGATTGATATTGATGTCCAGTCTGTCCATCCACCTGATACGAGACTTGGGGTTACCCTAACGGTTGAGTTATTATTTCCAAGTATACCACTTGAGCCTTGGCCCCAGCAATAGGCTGTACCATTACGTATACCGCAACTGTGGATATAGCCTGCTTCGATAATTGTCCAGTCACTAAATCCTCCTGATACTAATCCCGGTGTACTGCGAGGTATGAGACTAGCGTTTCCAAGTGTGTAATTGAAGTTTTCCCCCCAGCAATATGCGATACCACCACGAATTCCGCATGTATGTTCATATCCAGTGGAAATATGAGTCCAGTCCGTAAAGCCACCTGAGACTAGGGTTGGAGATGTTCGGTCACCGCCTGTGCCGTCCCCCACAGCACCTGTGCCACCGTAGCCCCAGCAATATGCGAGACCGCCTCGGATTCCGCATGTGTGGTCACGTGCTGGGGAAACCATGCTCCAGTCTGTCCAGCCTCCAAATACAATGCTGGGGGAGGATCTCTCAGAAACTGTTGCATTTCCAAGTTTGCCTAGCGTGTTGTTTCCCCAGCAGTATGCTTGGCCGCTGCGAATTCCGCAGCTGTGAACCTCTCCTGCTGCTACGCTGGACCAATCAGTCCAGCCGCCATCTACTATTGATGGAGATATACGAGTACTTAATTCTTCACCGTTGCCAGTGCGGCCATCCGCGTTAGTACCCCAGCAGTATAATGTATTGTTACGAATACCGCAGGTGTGCCTATTGCTGGCAGAAATGGCGGTCCAGTCCGACCAACCTCCGGAAACGAGGCTTGGGGAGGTGCTATCCACAATTTGACCGTTCCCTAACCTACCATAAGTACCTTCACCCCAGCAGTAGGCCAAGCCAGCCCTGAGACCACAGGCATGAAAGTCTCCGGCAGAAATTGCTGTCCAGTTTGTCCAGCCGCCGAGGACCAAGCTTGGTGTTGTTCTGTCTGTCACGTTGTTCCCGTTTCCTAGACGGCCGCTTTCCGCATACCCCCAGCAATAGGCGGTTCCGTTACGAATACCGCAATTGAATGCGTTTCCAGATGAAATTCTTGTCCAGTCTGTCCAGCCGCCAAGGACCAGGCTTGGGGATGTGCGATCGGTGAGTAGACCGTTGCCGAGCCTACCGTACGTACCTAGCCCCCAACAATAAGCGGCGCCATTTCTGAGTCCGCATGTTTGTGAAGAGCCTGCGGATATTTGTGTCCAATCCGTCCAGCCGCCCAGGACGAGGCTTGGTGTGGTGGAGTCTGCGGTATTTGAATCACCTTTACGGCCATTTGTGCCTGCCCCCCAACAGTAGGCTGTACCGTTGTGGATGCCGCATGTGTGATGTGTAGCTGCATCTATAGTTGTCCAGTTGGTCCAGGTTCCGGAGACTAGGCTTGGTGATGTGCGCGTTGCTGTACTTCCATTACCGTTCTCTCCGTCATCACTTAACCCCCAACAATAGGCTAATCCGGTGCGAATACCGCAAGTGTGTGATGTTCCAGCTGAAATTGTGCTCCAGTCCGTAAAACCACCTAGCACGAGACTTGGTGATGAGCTACTTGCAGTATTTGAGTTCCCAAGTTGACTATCCGAACCAGTACCCCAGCAATAAGTTGTACTGATAGGCGTTGCGCTTGTAATTGCACACCACGCAGCATGGCGCGCGCCGAAAGCCATGCCTGACTGGTACGCCATACTGAATGTAAGTACTAGTAGGCATAATAAGTAACGCATTGTTTAGTAACCTTTGATCCAGCTAACGTAGACGGTGGTGCCCATGCGGCTAAAGGAGTAGTAGGTGTGCGTACTGGCCGTTGTGATGCCGTGGGAGGGGGGCATACGGAACGTGAGGCCGGTGTGCGTGAACGAGCAGGTGCCTGCGGTGGCGCCTTGGACGACGAGGGCGTAGGTACCTCCGTCCGCCATGCCGGACAGTGTGAACGCGCCGCAGGAAGCGGTGGTGTAGGCGTTGTTACCGCCTGCGAAGTTGATGCTGGTTGAGCTACCTGCGTTGATGGCACGGCTGATGATGGCGCCAGAGACGTCCAGCGACACTGTGGGTGCGTTTGTACCTATACCGACACGGTTTGAGAAGTAACCGTTCGTGCTGGATATACCGTTTGATGTTGTTACGCTCACACCGGAGGTTACAAGGCGGCCGGCAGTATCGAAATAGCTGGCCGTTGTGCCGTTCGTTGTAATGGAAATAACACCGCCGGTTTGCGCCACGATGGATGTGGTGTTGGAGCTTATACGGTCTCCCGAGCCGCCGCCGCCGGAGATACCGGTGAGGAGGGAGCCATCTCCGATAAATCGAGTGGCTGAGACTGTACCGGAGACTTGCAGTGCTGCTGTGGGACTGGCGACGTTGATACCGATGCGGTTGCGGTAGGTTAGGCCTGAGCCGATATCCCCAAAGATGGCGTTACCGAGGTTGAGTTGGCCGCTACCAGTGGCAGAGAAGGGGCTGGTGCTGGCGCCGATGAGGATGTTGTTGGCGCCCGATGTGAGGCCGATACCTGAGTTTGCACCGATGATGGTGTTGGAGCTACCTGTAATAACGTAGCCTGCGTACGCACCTAGAAGGGTGTTGCCTGTATAGCTCGTTCCAGGAGAGTCTGTTTCAGGGTCTCCGCTACCCATACCAGCATAGTTTCCAACATGCGTGTTATATGAGCCCGATTGATTTGATGCACCTGAATAGAAGCCGATTGCTATATTATGCTGGCCTACAGTGTTGACTGACAATGCATCCGCCCCGATTGCGATGTTGCCTAATCCTTGGTTAAGCCGACCGGCTTGGTAGCCTATTGCAATGAGACCTGCACCTGCGTTGCTTTCACCTGCCTGGGTTCCGATTGCAACGACTTGGTCAGCATCAGATGCGTTATTACGTAATGATGAATCGCCGATTGCGATAACGCCATTACCGTAGTTGGTAGCAACACTGTTAACTCCAATACTAATTACGCCGCTTCCCTCGTTATTGAATGCGCTTCCTAACCCTATCGCAATGATGTTACTACCGAAGTTATTGATTGCAGAGTCTGGACCAATTGCAATTACATCAGAACCTGAGTTGTTGTTTGCTGAGCTGCGGTCGATAGCGAGTACGTTGTTACCTGTATTATAAGTGGCAGCCGAACCACCCAAAGCTATTACGTTATTACCGATATTTTCACCAGCAGCCTGACTGCCCAGTGCCAGCATATCAGAACCTGTATTCGCATAAGCTGCTTGGTAACCAAAGGCATTTACGTTTGAACCAGTGCTATTTTTCGCGGCTTGACCACCAACGGCCGTTGTAAAGGACACGGGTGAGGCGCCTGTGTCCACACCAATGTAAAGGGTGTCTGGATCTCCAAAGCCTGAATATGTCCCTACGTTTAATGCTGTTGCGCTAATGGTGACATTTCCAGCCTGGCGAGCGATGACGGACGTTGTGCCGGATGTTATGCGGTCTCCTGAGCCGCCGCCGGATATGCCGGTGAGGAGGGAGCCGTCCCCGATAAAGCGGGTTGCGCTGATTGTGCCGGAAACTTGCAAGGCGGCCGTGGGGCTGGCGACGTTGATACCGATGCGGTTGGCATTGCCTGTGCCAGAACCGATGTTACCGTAGATGGCGTTGCCGATGCTGAGTTGGTCCGACCCCGTGGTTGAGAAGGGGGCGCTATTTTGGCCAATCATGATGTTGTTACTGCCGGTGGTGATGAGTCTTCCTGCGCCACTACCTACAAGTGTGTTCGAGCTACCGGAAGTGAGCTCATAACCACTATATGTACCTATTGTTGTATTGTAATTACCGGACGAGGTGTTGTTAGAACCCCCAGCGTTGAAGCCTATGCCTGAGTTGTAAGACCCGGTTGTTGTACGTAAGGCTCTAAAGCCTAAAGCACTATTGAACTGGCCGCTTCCGGTTGAGAAGAGTGACTCTACACCAACACCTACGTTCAGTGACCCTGTTGTGATACCTGCGCCTGAGTATAGGCCTATGGCGACGTTTCTATCGCCTGAGGCAACTGTGAGGGTTCCATTACCAATAGCAGTGTTATTTGAGGTACTAACAGTGTTACTCATTGCACCTTGACCTACTGCAGTGTTACCGACTCCGGTTGTGTTAGCTTGCAACGCGTTGTGGCCTACAGCTACGTTTGCATTTCCAGTGGTATTTTCGATGAGAGCCCTTGAGCCGAATGCGGCGTTGTTGTTACCCGAGTTACTTGCAGAACTGAGTGCATTTATACCGAACGCGGTTGAGTTGACAGCTGAGGTGTTTGCGCCGGTGTTCACGCCGTTATTAAAAGTAACTTGATTGGCGATTGATACTGATACGTCCGTTAACGAGGCGTAGGTTGAAGCGCCTGCGCCGCCTGAACCTAGGGCTGTGAAGGTTGTACCGTTACAGACGCTGAGTGTGCCTGCGGAATAGCGGATGGCGCCTGCGGCTGTGGCAGTGCAGGTGATGCTGCTGCTACTGACCTGGACTTCTCCGCCCACGCTTAAGGTTGCGGCTGGGGCGGTATTGCTGATACCCACCTGGCCTGCGGCGAGAATACGGATGCGTTCGGTACCTGAGGTGGCGAGGCCGATGATGTCCGTCCCAATGCGGTAGAGGCCCATGTCGGGTTCTGAGGTAAAGCCGATGGAAGGTGCGGCGGCTGTACCGTTGGACATGCGGAGGTTGTTGGCGACGGTGAGTCCTGTGCCGTCAATTAGCAACCGCTGGGTGCCGCCGGTGGCAAAGCGAACTTCGTTACTGCCGGTGGTGTACATGCCGTTGTCGTTGTCCGAACTAAATGTAAACGCGGGGTTACCGGCGGTACCGTCCCCCGTTGCGATGGTGCCTGCAAGTACCAAGCCCGTGGTGGTAATACGGCCGCGCTGGGTGCCGCCAGCTGTGAAGCCAAGGGAGTTGGCGCCGACGAGGTAGAGGCCGGTGTCGGTGTCGCTGATAAAGCTGATGGTTGGGACGGTTACAGTGCCTTCCGAAACGCGTGAGACGGTTACAGAGATGGGGCCGGTTGTACTTATACCGGGGGTGACAAGGCGGCCTGCGGTATCAAAGTATGCCGTGCCTGATACCCCGCCGGTGGTGAAGCTGATGGTGCCGCCATTACCTGCGACGACGTTGGCGGACGTGCTTATGATGCGGTCCGACGTGCCGCCTGCGCCCGAGATACCGGTGAGGAGGGAACCGTCTCCTATGAAGCGGGTGGCTGAGATTGTGCCGGAAACTGTGAGACCGGCCGCGTTGAGCACCATATACTGAACACCAGAGGATGCGGTTGTACCGCTGATACGCCAGCGGTGCTGGAATTCCGCCCAGTTGGTGAGGGTTTGGG
>JAIXZU010000044.1 GCA_027489415.1 Alphaproteobacteria bacterium | reverse complement strand
TGGTTGCCTCCTGTGCGCTGGGAAAAGGGATTTGATATCATTTGTATACTATAATTAACCCTGACGTGCAAGGTTTTGTGGGTGATGTTGCTAGTTTTGTAATAAGAACATAGATTGGTGGTGTGTGATTTATCTGAACCGTTGGAGACAGATATGGCTGATGAGAAAAGCAAGGTTACCCTTGGAATTGAGTATGCGTTGATGGTGACTGAAAGGGAATTCCGGCGCAGAAATGGTGGCGGCCCCAAGAAGCCCCGCAAGACTGTTTTGCAGGGAGGAGGGCAGGCCGCGCCTGTGCCTGCTGAGGCGCAGAAGGAAGACGCTTAAACACTGTGGAGAGCCATATGGTTGAAGAACTTAGTGAGCTTTGTGAAGGGATTGACAGTGCCTTGACATCTATTCGAGAGGAGCGACGGCGGCGTGACGGGGGCGGCCCCAAAAAGCCCCGCAGGCCTGTTTTACAGGGAAGCGGAGGACAGGCAGTGCCTGCACCTGCTGAGACGCAGAAGGAAGACGCCTAGATATGAAAAAGCACCCTGAGGGGTGCTTTTTTAGGCGGTGTGGAGTTGGCGGTAGAAGTCCAGCACGGCGGGGTTCGTTTTGATGTGGCGGGACTGGATGGGGGAGGTGAGGTGGACGCTTTCTAGGCTTCTGGCGCGCGAGAGGGCGACGTAAAGCTGGCCTTCGGCGAATGTGCCGCCGTCGGAGAGGTCTATCACGCATGTGGGTAGGGTTTGGCCTTGTGCTTTGTGAATGGTGAGGGCCCATGCCAGTGTGAGCGGGATTTGGGTGAAGGTGCCGGCGACAGTGGGGGTGAGGGTGTTGGTAGCTTCGTCTAATTTAAACTTCGTGGCTTCCCATTTGGTGGCTTCGACGATGTGCGTCTCGCCGTCCGGCATTTTGACTGTGACCGTAGTTTTGCCGCATTGGATGACTTGGGCGAGTGAGCCGTTGACCCAGCGCTGGTTGGGGTCGTTACGCGTAAACATGACGCGGGCGCCGACTTTGAGGGTGAGCTCCTGAGGGGTGGTGAAGCTGTTGGGGTCGATGTCCCCCAGAGTATCCGCGCTATAAGTATGGAGGCTGCCGGGGAGGGCAGCGAGGTTGCGGGCGTTGATGTCTTCCACAGTGCGGTTGCGGGCGGCGAGGACCACGGCGCCTGTGGGCGGGTTTGTGGTGAGGCGTTCGTTCAGAGTGCCCAAGAGAGACGGCGTGGTTTGGCCGTGGCGCACTTGGTTGAGGATGTCGATGAAGGGGAGGTCCGTCTGGCGGAAGATATGGGAGAACTGGATGATGCCGAAGTCCCCGTTGTTCCAAGCGTGGCTGCTGAAGAAGAAGGGGGTTGGGTAGAAGCTCTCGAAGTAGGACATTTCGTCCGAGCGGACGACGGGAGGGAGTTGGCAGAGGTCGCCCATCAGGACAATTTGTACGCCGCCGAAGGGCAGTTTGGAGGAGGGGCCGAACTTGCGGAGGAAGCGGTCGATCGTGTCGAAGATATCCGCGCGGACCATGGAGATTTCGTCGATGATCAGGAGTTTCAGGCTGCTGAAGATTTTAGGGTTGCGAGGTTTATGCCATGCTTCTCCGCCTTGGAGGGCATCCCGCTTCAGGCCGAAGAAGCTGTGGATGGTTTGGCCGCCGACGTTGAGCGCGGCCATGCCGGTGGGGGCGAGGACTGCATATGACTTTTTGCCTTCCAGTTGTTTGCGCAGCCATTTCAGGAAGGTGCTTTTACCAGTACCGGCGCTGCCGAGAATGAGGAGGTTTTCGTCCGCCTGAATGGTGTTCCAGGCGGTTTGGAACTCCGGCGTGACGGTGATTTTGATGGATTTTCCGGCCGGTTTGGTAACAGGTGTGAGTGCTGCTTTGGCCTTGGGTGGTTTGTATTCAGGACGCGGGGCAGGATTGGGGTTGGGATTGGGTTGGGCTGTGATGATGCCTAACTGGACGAGTTTCAGGGCGAGGCTGCGTGGTGTGCGGCCCAGTTCTTCGGCGAGCTGCGTGAGCCCTTCCGGCGTGCCTGATGTGTGATGTGTGACGATGAGGCGGGCGGTGTCCGGTTCCGTCCATGGTTGGCCGGAGTGAGAGAGGACCGCGAGGACTCCGTCCGTTGATTCATCCGGCTGGTTGATGAGGGGGGTGTACGGGCCGTAGTGGATGAGGTCCAGCAGTTGGAGGCGCGAGGTGATTGCGCCCAGTGTGCGCCCATGGGTTGCCGCGATTTGGGCGAGGGGCAGACCGGCTTTATAGGCGGTGGTGAGGGCGGCCTCTTCGTCGGGAGTCCAGCGTTTGGGGGCGGGTTTGGGGGCCGTTTGCTGGGCTTCGGGGGCGGATGTCGTCATACCTCTTAAATTACACAGTTTTGGTGCTGGGAGCTAATGATATTTTGTGCATAATTCAAAGTTTTCAGAGGCCAGTGCCTAGTAGATGGACAGAGTTATTCAAAACGTAGTTATGGGAGTTAAATAATGGTTGCGCTAGAATTGGGGAACATGCACCTTTGGAGCACGTTAAAATTGCCGAACCAAAGAAAGCACCACCCATGAACAAATCCATTCTGAGCCTTGCCCTGCTTGGCGCCTTCGTGACCACTGCCGCAGTCAACGCTGAAGGAACCTCCACGACTTCCATGAAGCAAGAGCAATTCACTGCTGCCGTTGACGACATTCACATGGATGTTGAGACCACTGCCAGCGTAACCACCGGCAACACGTACTCCCAGACCGCCAGCAGCGACCTGAACCCCGCTGAGATTGAGCCTGCGGCCGGCCCTGCCACCCAGTCCATCTTCAACGACGTTGAGTTTGGCGGCTAGGTTAGCTGTTCCGAAGCCCTGCACCTCAAATTTCATTGAGGTGCAGGGTTTTTTGTGGCAATAAGGGGCCTCGGGGGTGCCTTGGTTTCGACGGGGCGCAGACTGGCCCGAGGAGCATGCGGCGGGGGTTACGCACCGCCTTAATAAGTGTGACAGGTATATAAATGCCAAAGCCAAAAGCAACGTGATTGCTTTCCGTCCGCGTGCAAACGCTGGCGCATTCGCAATGGCCGCTTAACCTTGTAGCCCCTTGGGTGGGGCGCAAGACTTAACGGTCCCGTTTCCCTCCTTCTGTTGTGTGGCGTAGGGGAGGAGAGGCGGCCAAACCTCTGCCACTCTAGGGCCTAGCGCGCCGAGCGTGTAACCCGAAGTTTATCTCGGCAACCTCAAGTAGGGGGGCACCCGGCCTAGCTTGTTGTATTCTCCGGATGATAAGCATGTAGAGCCTCACTGGAACGTGTTTCGGACGTGGGTTCGAATCCCACCACCTCCACCAAGACTTTAAGACCCGCCAGTTGGCGGGTTTTTGCGATTTTGGGTGGTTGCGGTGATTATATTATCGGCATGGGCTCGGGTTTGGGTTTGACGGGGGTTTGAGGTGCGTATATTGAAGGAATATCCGTCATTAAGAGGTTTTGTGTACATATGGTTGCTTCTGGAAACGATGCCAAGTTTACATTGTGTTTGTGTTTGGCGGGCCTTGGCAGCCGCTTTACCAAAGAAGGGTACACCACCCCCAAATTCCTGCTGCCTATGAAAGATGGTGTGACGGCGATTTTGAAGGAAATCCTCCTCGGGTTTCAGGGTATGGAGCAAGGCGTGGCGCTGCTGGTGTTCAATGAGCGTTACACGGACTGGAAACCCCAGATTGATGAAGCCCTGAGCGGGTTGCCGTTTGACGTTGTAGTGAGGTTTATTGGTGATACCCAAGGGCAGGCTGAAACGGCGATGCGGGCGATTGGGTTTTTGGAAGAGGCGTTGCCGCAAATGGTTGGCAAACCCCTGATTTTCCATAACGGCGATACGGTGCTTTACGGGCGCGATGCCGCGCTGGTTGCTGAAAAGCTGCAAAGCCATGATGGTGTGATTGACAGTTTTGCGATGAATAGCCCAGCGTATAGTTATGTGGTGGTGGATGACCACGACGTGGTGACCGAGATGCGTGAGAAGGTGGTGATTTCCGACCGCGCCACCACGGGTATGTACGGCTTTAAGGATGTAGCGACATATACTGCATATTATACGTTGGCGGCAGGGCAGTGGCAGAAGGAGTTTTATATTTCCGACGTGTACCGTGCGATGCTGGATAAAGGAGCGAGCATTCTGAACATGCACTATGCCGATGCGGCGCTGACCCTTAACCTTGGTACTCCGGCTGAGTACGAGGCCTACCTTAAGGCGGAGGCGGCTTAATGGCTAAGGCCCTGCGCATGGCCCTGACCCGCAGCGTGTACGTGGTGCTGGGGGCGCTTTTGCTGTTTTACAGTACCCGCCTGCTGATTGACGCGATTGAAAGTGACGGGCTGCCAACGCATGTGCCGTGGCTGGCGGTTGGTGTTTCCG